>NZ_VPDL01000016.1:0-76463 GCF_013417705.1 Acinetobacter sp. YH12235
TAATGGAGAAATCTAATCGGTATGTTATACCTGAGAGAAGAGTGAGGAGTTATCCAAGGGTTGTAAAAGGAAAACCTCAAAAATACCCAAGAAAAAGCCAGTCAATCTCTTAACTGACTGGCATTACATATTTTATGGGCTTTTATAGTTTCGGATTTGTTCAAATTTAGAAAATGGCCTCAAGACGTACCATCGCACCCAGATAATGGCTTCGGTCCAGTCGGTCATCATTCAGATAGTTCAGGTCGCCTTGCACAAAGAACCATTCACGTAAGAAAGGCTGTCTCCAGGACACATAAGGTCCCCAGCGATTTAAGCGTAAATCTTTATCATCCAGATAGCCGCCCGTATAGATGCCATAGTTAAAGCGGTTGCCCTGGAAAAATTGATGCTGTCTGAAGGTATAGTTGTCCCAGGTCAAATCGTCTTCCTGCTCATCTGCATAGGTTAAACTTAACTGATTGGAAAAAAAGGCCTCATTGGGACGAGCATGGATCAGTTCCAGGTTGGTCCGCAAATAATTTTCACTCTGCAATCCATAGCGATAAATCTGTTCGGCATGAAAAGAGAAGTCATTCTGCATCGCCCAGTCTTTGCTGATTTTGGCCCGTACATAGATATCATCCCCAGAACGTACCCCCAGATCCAGATCGCTATCGAAAGGTAGGCCATTTGAAAATTCTGACCAGCGTAGTGCAAACGAGCTGTTGTTTTCACGGGTACGGCGAATATCCAGATTTTTATCCCGGGCATTGCCAGGATTTTCATTGGTAATTGCGACATTGCTATCCAGTTCGTTATCCAGGCTGTCATCACCAAAGACCAGACTTAACTTTTGTTCCAAGGTTGGAAGCTTGATTTTTCCTCGAATCCTCGGCTTGATTTCATAGTTTTCATATTTGTCCCAGCTATTATCCAGGATGATTCGCAAAGTCGCAGTTGCTGGCTCATCCGGGTTGGTCTGGCCAAACCAGTTATCAATCTTATGTGCGGTGCGGTCTGCCCATTCACGGATTCTTTTCTGCTTTTTGTCAGCCCAAGATTTATCTTCTGTTTCTTCGGTGGTGGGCACCATCGCTTCGTCTGACTGTTCAGGTAAAATCGTAGGCGTGGCATCGATCAAGCGTGGAATCTGATCTAAAATACCTGTACCTGTACCTGTACCTGTACCTGTACCTGTACCTGTACCTGTACCTGTACCTGTACCTGTACCTGTACCTGTACCTGTACCTGTACCTGTAGGCTGTTCTGTTTCTGCAGGTTCTGTAGGAGATGCTTCTGCCCAAACTGGGCTACTACTTAATCCCACGCCAAGTGATAGCAATAAGATTCGAGTAATTTGGTTTATTCGCATGAGTTGATTCTTGCTCTTATCGTATTTTATTTACTGCGCTAGTTTTCTAAAAAATAAGGAAAAAAAGCAAGGATAAACTACATAACTACATCAATTATTTAATGATTTGTGCCTGAATTGCCATATAAAGATCTAAAACCCGTACCGGCTGTGACAATCCTAAAACAATTTGATGAATTTTTTGCCAATTCAAATCCTTATCACGTTTGAGCATTAAATAAGGATAAGCGATTTCCTGATTGGACAATGCCAGGCGACGTTCTCCATGAATCACCCGAATTTTCTGATGTTCCTGTAGCAATAAAATTGGAGTAGAAAAATCAGCGGGCGCTTCCTCAAAATTGATAAATTTCTTTTGATGAATACACCGAGCCGGAATATAGGCATAGCTTTCCTCAGGCATCCAGACCGTTTCGGCTTGTTGCAGATATATTTCACTGAAAAGATCTATCTGATCAAGACAGGCACCTAAAGCTGCCCATGATATGGATTTTATCTCTATACAACGCCGTCCACGTTGCGTGCCCCAGTGCTGGATACAGGAATTGGCCTGCAAGAGGCTCGGTGCGCCTAAGAGCATCAGATATTTCAGACCTTGCCCTTGCTGATCGGTCTGCATGGAGAGATAAACAGGACGTGCCTGCCAGTGCTCTTCCTCGGCATAATATAGCGCTATTTCCAGATCGGCCGGTTGGGAGACAGTCGGTTGTAATTCTAGGGCACAGAGGCGCCGTATAGTCGCTCCAGCATGTTCTAATGGATGCAGCAGGGCAGAGAATTCACCTAGCTGTATAGATTCAGGGAAAGTAATATTTTCATCTATTATCAAAATAGAGGATGAACTATCCGTGTTGTCTATTTCTATAGACAGCTCAGCTGTTTTAGCTTCTTCTGTTTCGCTAGTTGCTCTGTCTAAATCAGGTTTAATTGTTTTAGACAATTGAGGTGCAGTGATCTTGGTCTGGATCTGCAAACTGCCCTGATGATAACGCGCGATTTCTAGGGTAAGCGTATTGAATTCGGCATCCTGAACAGATAAAGCCGGAATATCCAGTTGGGGATCGAGAGGAAAATATGCGTCTTGTTGCTGTTGCTGCAAAAGCCAGTGATGGCAATTTGCTAATTCATCCCATTCACTATGTAAAAAATCAGTTTGCTCTACAGGACCCAGCCAGATTTGCCAGCCTTGTTGTGGCTGATGCAAAAAGGCCCAGCCTGTTTCTGAATGTGCAGTGAGTGCCTGTTGCAGCTGGACAGGATTCTTAAAATAACCGCGATAACAGTGATGAAACTCGGTGCTCGCCGCAAACTGATGTGCTGCCAGCTCAGGCTGGACACGGGATTTAAAACTTAAAATCTGATTTTTAAAAACAGGTTCATCACAGAGATGAAAAATATCCTGGAGCCGTTTTTTGGTTCGGGCGGCTTCATATAAACTGAGGGATTTATGTTCTAGTTGCTGCCCCAATTCATTTAATTCTTTAATTAACTTTGCTTTTTCTAAAGCATTCATTTTAGCTCTCTAGATATATTTGAGTGCTTTATCCAGTGACTTGGCCATGATCATATTGACTGCAAGTTCTACCAGTTTGTATTCGGTAGAGTTGGGATCTGGATAACGCTCAGCCATTTCAATCAAAAAATCCACAGAAATTGCCTGCGGAGAAATTTTTCCCTGTATTAATGCTTGAAGCTGGTTCATAACAAGAAAGTCTGAAATTCATAAAAGATCAGGTTCTGATTATAAGCATCTGATTGAAAAAATACTTGATTATTTTGAGTATTTTTTAAGCGAATTTGGTGGTTTTTTTTGAATAAAAAGTGAACGAAATCAAAATAAAATAAAAAATAATGAGGTTTTTAATGCTCTTTAAATAGAAAAACAAGTTAAATTTTCGAAGCCCTGAAATAAAAACAGGCTGAATAATTCAGCCTGCTGGGAGATTTTGCTTAAAGACTTAAGCCGCTTTTTCAGTTTCTGCAGTTGCAGTATCTGTAGCTACAGTTTCAACTGGAGCTTTGCTCACAGGGAAATCTGGAAGATAAACTACTTGAGCCATTTGTGCTGAAGCTTGTAGAGAAAAAGCCATCACAGTTGCTGCGCATAAAAATTTAACAGTTTTCATAACATGACCTTTTGATATCTGGATGTTCAAGAGTTTGAACAAGAAAAAAGTTAGTCCTAAATCACGTGAAAAATAATATCAAATGGCAATTAATAAAAAATGATCAAATCGGCAAGAAAAGCAACTAAATTTAGATAAAATACTCTATAAAACAACATATTAGAATATTTACTCTAGATAGTTTTGGATTGTTTTTTATACATTTTTTAGATGTTTTAGAAGCTTTTAAACAAACATTTATTTGTTGATTATTTAAAACTAGAGGTCCAGATTTAAATTTTTTTAAAGCAGTAAGGGCAGATCAGTATTTGTTCATTCCCTGTAAGTTTTTGCTATCACTTGTTTGCTAAGAGCTGTAGAGAAATTTAAATCGACTAAGATGAATGCTTCTATCTTCACAGAGTGAGTGTTGAATCATGGCAATTGCAAAAGTGGTAGAAGTTAATTCAAGCAGTAGTAAAAGCTTTGAGGATGCAATTCAGACTGGCATCGCGAAAGTCACAGAGACGATTAAAAATGTTCAAGGTGCCTGGATCAATGAACAGAAAGTCGTGATTAATGACAATAAAATTACCGAATATCGTGTCAATCTAAAGATCAGTTTTCTGGTTGAATAATTCACATCATTCATAAAAAAATCCCCATCTTGAATGGGGATTTTTTGATTTAGTTTTTACTCAGGCTTTGCCGGAACATCACAAGCATCTGTAGAACACTGATCAGCTGCTGGTTGTTGCTGTGGCTCCTCTAAAGCTTTTTCAAGAACTTGTAAAAAGACTTCTTTCGGCTGAGCACCTGCCAAAGCAATGCGTTGATCAAATACAAAGAACGGAACACCAGTAACTTTGAGCTGGTCACGCGCCACTTCCTGGTCAAATTTAACAAAGTCCGCAAATTCATCCGAGTCGAGTAAATCGTCCACTTCAACCGGGTTCAGGCCAATACGCGCTGCAACATCTTCCAGCGTTTCACGTTCACCAATTGGCAGGCCTTGCGTCATATAGCTATAGAAAAAAGCTTCCTGAGCTTCATTGCCCAAGCCTTTACTTTGTGCCAGGTGAATGATGCGATGCGCATTCAAGGTATTGCCAGAGTTGGCACCTTCCCAGTTAAATTCAATGCCTTCCTGTTTAGCCATGGCTGCAATATTGCGCTGCATGTCTTCAACTTCTGCCACTGAACGGCCATATTTTTGTGCCAAACGTTCAGAGTTGGAAACTTCCTGACGGACTGGTGCTTCAGGATCTAGCTGAAAACTATGCCAATGGACTTCAAGTTCAATTCCGCTTTCCTTTGCAGCAGCTTCCAGCCGTTTTTTACCAATATAGCAAAAAGGGCAGACCACATCTGACCAAATATCTACGCGCATGTCATGTCTCTAATCTTTGTCTTGTTAGAAGTATGAGGGTGAAGAACTGGAATTTAAAGCCCTGCATCCAGACTAAGTGCAGTTTTTTAATCATTCAAAATATTTAAGAAGTTAAGCTGATCAGATTCTTATGGATAGATTTGTCTTTGTTTATTTATTATTTTTCCCATAAAAAAACGCCCCGTAGGGCGTTTTCTGAAGCGGTCAATTAAGCAGTTTTGACTGCAGCTTCTACTGCAAGCATATGACCATTTTCTTCAAAGTTAGAGTGCCAAGACAATGCTTCACGAAGCAGGTGAGGGGTATGGCCACCTTTCGCACATGCACGGTCGAAGTAGTCATTCAATGCATCACGGTACATTGGGTGGGCACAGTTGTCGATGATCGCACGTGCACGCTCACGCGGAGCCAAACCACGAAGATCTGCAAGACCTTGTTCAGTCACAAGGATATCAACATCGTGTTCTGCATGGTCGATATGTGAAGCAAACGGCACTACAGAAGAGATGTCGCCACCTTTCGCGATTGATTTGGTTACGAAGATCGCCAAGTGGGCATTACGCGCGAAGTCACCTGAACCACCAATACCGTTCATCATTTTGGTACCACATACGTGAGTTGAGTTCACGTTACCGTAGATATCGAATTCAAGCGCAGTGTTGATCCCGATAATACCTAAACGGCGTACCAGTTCAGGATGGTTTGAAATTTCCTGTGGACGTAATACCAGTTTGTCTTTGTAGTGCTCAAGGTTGTTAAATACTTTTTCGCCATATTTAGCAGAAAGTGTAATAGAAGAACCTGAAGCAAACTTCATTTTACCGGCATCGATCAATTCAAAGGTACAGTCTTGTAGTACTTCTGAGTACATGATCAAGTCTTCGAAGTTTGAATCTTTCAGACCCGTCAATACGGCGTTTGCAATGGAACCGATCCCTGCTTGAAGAGGGCCAAGGTTTTTCGGTAAACGCTCTTCAGCTACTTCTTTTTCAAAGAAAGCGATCAAGTGGTTAGCAATTGATTGAGTCTCATCATCTGGTGCAGTTACAGTTGATGGAGAGTCATGCAATTCATTGTTGAATACGATACCCACGATTTTTGAAGGATCAATATTGATTGCATGTGTACCGATACGCTCATCCACTTGAGTCAATGGAATTGCTTGACGTGTTGGACGGTAAGTCGGGATGTAGATGTCGTGCAAGCCTTCAAATGCAGGACTTAAATTCGTGTTGATTTCAACAATCACTTTCTCAGCAAAAATTGCAAAACTTGCAGAGTTACCTACAGAAGTTGTTGGAATGATGCCGCCATCTTCAGTGATCGCAACCGCTTCAATTACCGCCACATCAGGTTTTTTCAACTGCTGGTTACGCATCTGTTCAACGGTTTCAGACAAATGCTGATCGATGAACATCACTTCACCTTTGTTGATCGCTTTACGTAAAGTGCTATCTACCTGGAATGGTAAACGACGTGCCAATACGCCTGCTTCAGTGAGTTGCTTGTCCAAATCGTTACCGAGTGATGCACCTGTGATCAACGTGATTTTCAGTGGATTTGCTTTTGCGCGTTGTACCAAAGCTAAAGGAACCGCCTTCGCTTCACCAGCGCGAGTAAAGCCACTCATACCCACAGTCATACCATCTTCGATGAATTCAGCAGCTTGTTCAGGGCTGATGACTTTGTTGTGTAGGGAGGCTAAACGGATACGATCTAAAGACATTTCAACTCTCATAAATTCTTAAATAATGATACGGATTGTACCGATCAAAAAATGTATTTTGCATAGGTGTTAGGCTAAGGTCTAATTTTTTAGCTAAATGTAGGTATAATGAAAAATGATGTTTTTTAAATGATTGAATTATTAAAAATTAAAATGAATTATATAGAAATACTAAAAAGTCGTTTGTTGCTTTTATGATCACTTACTAGAAGTGATCAGTGAGCGTTTGACGAATTTTATCTAAGGTGGTTGGGGCAGCGGGTGCCTCGGAATCTGCTGTTTTCAGGGGTAAGGCGATAATGGCTTCCAGACCGCCTTCAGGCCGATTCTGGATATGCAGCTCACCTGAGTGAATATCTACAATACGTTTGACAATGGCCAGACCCAGACCACTACCTTGTACGGTACGCGCAGAATTTCCACGAACAAAGGGTTGCATCAGCGCTTCAATCTGGTCTTCCGGAATCCCTTCACCATGATCGGCCACACTGATCATCAGTTTATGATCCTGCACATAGGCAGCAAGCTCGATCGGTTCCGCACCATAGCGTTTCGAGTTGTTGATCAGGTTGCCAATTAGGCGTTTCAGCGACATGCTGCGTACTTCAACCAGCGGTATCTCTTGAGGTGTAAAGCGAATATCAAGTGGTTTAAACTGCTTGACCAGTTCCTGCAACAGCACATTAACATTGGTTTCTTGCAGTTCTTCATCGGAGCCATCCCGCATATAGGAAATGAACTGGTTCAGAATGGCATCCATATCCTCCACGTCATAAATCAGACCTTCCTTGAGGAAGTCTTCATCCGGCATCATTTCTGCGCTAAGACGGATACGGGTCAACGGCGTACGAAGGTCATGTGAAATCCCCGCGAGCATGATTCGACGATCACGCTCGGTTTGATCCAAGGTATAAATCATCTGGTTAAAGGCATGATTCACCTGACGGATTTCCAGCGGACCATGATTGGTATCCAGATAAGGAGCGGAACCATTTTTACTATAGCTGTTTGCTGCATTCTGTAGGCGGCGTAAAGGACGGTTCAGCTGACGAACTAGGGTCAGAATAATAATGCCGGCAATGAGTGGTGTACCCAACAGCCAGCCTAGAATCAGTTCAGGGCTATAGTTGGCATAGGTTTTAAGAGGTTCACGTACCCAGTTGCCATTCATTTCAGGGGTTTGAATCCAGATGCGTGGACTTGGCTTGAACTGGAAATAAACGGTTGCCTGTTCGATTCTTAATTCTTTGGCCAGTTTGGTTTCAATCTGGTTAGTAAAGAATTCAGCAATAACCTTGTCTTTTACATTGGGGTATTCAGCCGGATTGGTGACATATTCGATTCCGATCCGGTTTTTGAGCCAGGTATCAATATCGACTTCCTGTTCTTTATGATAAAGACGCAGGTCCGAATTGTTGAGAATTTCCAGCTCCATGGCCAGATAACGCGCGTGTTGCTGAATTTCAGGTAAATAGAGGGTACGCCAGAAAAACCAGATTGACATGAACAGGCTGAAACAGACCACAAAGACCACCAGTACAGTGGTTCGCATTGCTGCGGAGCGCGGCTTGATCTTGTCCAGAAATCGTTCCCAAGGGGTGCGTTTTTTTTCTGAATAACTGACAAAATCGGTAAATTTTTGTGGGTCGATGGGGTCGAGTTTCACTGAGCAATCCTGTGCTATGACTTCAGCAAATTATTATGAGTTGATTAAAAGGCCTTATCACACCGGAGTCAAACCATCTGTAATTTAGATATAGGTTAAAACCTTCGGTTCGACCTACTTTTGTTTCGGCAAAAGTAGGCAAAACCATTTTCATTCGCAAAACTCGTCAAATTGCGGCAAGTAATCAATTTATCGCAGAAACATTAGAGATGAATACCTCCTGCCTCAAACAGTTGCGAATGAATTTGTCACGTAATTAAAAACTAAATTGATAGACGGACGAATATTTTACTTTCTTCTAATAAGAAAATTATTCAGCACCATCTGGAACAAACACATAACCGACACCCCAAACGGTTTGAATATAACGCGCACGGGCAGGGTTTTCTTCAATCAAACGACGTAAGCGTGATACCTGAACGTCAATTGAACGTTCCATCGCACCCCATTCACGACCACGCGCCAGATTCATCAGCTTGTCACGAGTTAAAGGTTCACGTGGATGTTGTACCAACGCTTTTAATACTGCAAATTCACCAGTGGTCAGGGTCACTACCTGGCCCTCACGAGTCAGGGTACGAGTAGACAGATCCAGTGACCATGGGCCAAAGGATACCACTTCCATTTGCTGGCTAGGAGCGCCTGGAACTTCACGGACTTGACGACGCAAAACTGCACGGATACGTGCCAGCAATTCATTTGGATTAAATGGTTTAGGCAGGTAATCATCTGCACCGGCTTCCAGACCTGCAATACGATCTGAATCGCTGCCACGTGCGGTGAGCATAATGATTGGAATATCAATATTCGACTGGCGTAGGCGACGACAGATGCTGAGGCCGTCTTCTACAGGCAACATAAAATCGAGCACAATCAGAGAAAACAGTTCCCGCTGTAATAGTCGATCCATCTGGGTAGCATCGTGCGCAGTTTTAACGACGAAGCCTTTATCTTCAAGGAAACGTTGTAACAGGGTACGCAGACGCACATCATCATCGACAACCAGGATGCGCTCGACCCGGTCGGTTTCGGTATGTACAGCATCGGGTTTTTCAGCAGGTACCACTAAACTCATGAGGTGCTCCTTTATTCTTTATTGTCGTCATAAACAAAAAATGAAATATGCTTTGAGTATACGATTCATTACTATTAATTGACTATGCTCTAAAGCATCAAATATTGCAGTTAAAATCAAGACATAGATACCAAATATATACATCTATATGCGAAAAAAATCGCCCCGGAACAAGAATAAAATGCAAAGTTCATGCAAACTTTAGTGGAAAAACTGGAAAACGATCGTATACGGTTATCTGAAGCTTATATAAATTAATAAAAACAATGGTGGATTTTATAGACCTGGTCTTTATAATCATGCCATTTAGTACTTATCCTTGTGGGATCAAACACGATGACTGACTTAGTTCAGCAGTTGGCAAAAGAACTTGCCGTACGTCCAAATCAAGTAGAAGCTGCCATCAAACTGATTGATGAGGGTGCCAGCGTTCCTTTCATTGCACGTTACCGTAAAGAAGTAACGCAGGGCTTAGACGATACGCAACTACGCCAGCTCGATACACGTTTATCGTATTTGCGTGATTTGTATGAACGCCGTGAAAAGGTGATCGAATCACTAAAAGAACAAAATAAATTATCTGATGATTTATTGGCACGGGTGAATGCGGCAGAAACTAAAAATGCCCTAGAAGAAATTTACGCACCATACCGTCCAAAACGTACCAGCAAATCGTTTAAAGCCAAAGAAGCCGGTTTAGGTCCGATTGCAGAGAAAATCTTTACTGAAGCCGTGGATCCAGCAGAAGCTTTGGCGGGCTTTAGCCATGAAGATTATCCAGATCAGGAAAGTCAGCTCGATGCGATCCAGCACATCCTGATTGATGACTGGGCACAGAATATTGCGTTGACCACTGAACTTAAAGCAATGTTTGCTAAAACTGCTGTGCTGAAAAGTCTGGTCGCTAGCGAAGAGAAAAAAGAAGTTGGTAAAAAATTCCGTGATTACTTCGATTTCTCTGAAAATCTGAACAAGGTACCTTCACATCGCTTATTGGCAATGCTACGTGGCCGTCAGGAAAATGTACTGGGCCTAAAAGTGGATGGTGAAGATGATGCACCATTGGCACGTATTGAAACTGAATACAACCTGGATACCATTCAGCCGCAATCTCGTCAGGATTTCTTAAAGCAAACTGCGAAACTGTTCTGGCTTGGTAAAGTTCGTCCAACGATCGAACATTCATTATTGACTGAAAAACGTCTGGCTGCTGAAGCTGAAGCAATGCAGGTCTTTGCTGAAAACCTGCGTCATCTACTGCTTTCTGCGCCTGCAGGCGCACGTACGACACTGGGCGTAGATCCTGGTATCCGTACTGGCGTAAAACTGGCAGTGGTGAATGAATCAGGTGATGTATTGGCACATAGCACCATTTACCCATTTGCACCGAAAGATGATAAAGAAGGTTCACTGGCTGAATTGGCACGTCTTTGCCGCGAATTCAATGTTGACCTGATTGCAATCGGTAATGGTACGGCAAGCCGTGAAACTGAAGCGTTGGTTGCTGAAATGATGGCTGCAAATAGCGACCTGAAATTGACTCGTGTTTCTGTTTCAGAAGCGGGTGCTTCTGTTTATTCAGCATCTGAACTGGCTTCTCAGGAATTGCCTGAACTGGATGTATCGATCCGTGGTGCAGTATCAATTGCACGCCGTCTGCAAGATCCATTAGCAGAACTGGTGAAAATCGATCCTAAGTCCATTGGTGTAGGTCAGTACCAGCATGATGTAAACCAGACCGGTCTGGCAAAAACTCTTGAAGCAGTCGTTGAAGACTGTGTGAACTCGGTCGGTGTGGATGTGAATACTGCATCTGCTGCGATTTTGGGTTATATCGCAGGTCTGAACAAATCAATCGCGCAGCAAATCGTGGACTTCCGTAAGGAAAATGGCCGTTTTGACAACCGTCAGGACCTGAAAAAAGTGCCACGTCTAGGTGAACGTACTTTTGAACAGGCAGCGGGTTTCTTGCGTATCCAGCAAGGTTCAGAACCACTAGATGCGTCTGCAGTTCACCCTGAGTCTTATCCACTGGTATCTAAAATTGTTGAAGCGAAAGCAACCACTGTAAAAGATATTATTGGTAATACTGAAATCATTCGTCAAGTGAATGCAGAAGAGTTTGTCGATGATAAATTCGGGCTGCCAACCGTTCAGGACGTTTTGGCTGAACTGGAAAAACCTGGCCGTGACCCGCGTCCAGAATTCCGTACCGCAAAATTCCGTGATGATATTACTGAAGTGGCTCAATTGACTGAAGGCATGCAACTGGAAGGTGTAGTCACCAATGTGACTAACTTCGGTGCTTTCGTGGATGTTGGTGTACATCAGGATGGTTTGGTACATATTTCTGAATTGGCGAATGAATTTGTGGCTGATCCGCATAAAGTGGTGAAACCAGGTCAAATCGTACAAGTTCGTGTACTGAACGTCGATGTTGAACGTAACCGTGTCAATCTGTCGATGCGTCCTGAAGGTTCGGAAGCGCCAGCGAAAGCACCACGTCAACCACGCCGTGACAATGAGCAACGTGGTGAGCGCAAGCCACAAGGCAAACGTCCACAGCATGCGCGTCCGCAAGGTGATCGCCCGCATGGCAAGAAACCTCAAGCGGCTAAACCACAAGAAAATAAAATTGGTGGTTTAGGGGCATTGTTATTGCAAGCAGGGATTAAAGGTTCGAAATAATCTTTAGGCTCTAAACGAAAAACCTCCCTTTTGGGAGGTTTTTTTATTGAATCTTTATGAGTTCACGATTGGAACAATCCAGCTGGTAATAATCAATAAAATACCCAGATGTCCCAGTTTACGTGTCACATAAACCAGTTTAGACGGTGGTTGTTCTAGCTGTTTAGCATACTCTTCCATGGTGATGCCTTGTTTGCCTTTACTGGTATATAAAAATACACCCAAATCCAGACAGATCAGAATGGTGCCAATATCTGCCACCAGTTCCATCAGCTCAAATTGCTGGGTATACAGCGACATGCTAACGCTATAAATCAGATAAAGTCCAAAGGCTATACATGCATATTGCAGGATCACTAAAAATTTCTGCATAAATCTCAACAGTTCAAAAAATTAAGGCAATTATACAAACAATTCGGACAGGCTGTGCCCATTACAGGCTTTGCATCACATCGGCAAAATTCTGCTTCTCGACCAGTTCCAGAAATTCATCTCCCAGGCGCTGACTTTCAGCAATACATTGCTTCCAGAGCTGAATCCGCTGGGCTTGATCCAAACCTTTTAAAGTAAAGTCCTTACGATCCGGTAAACGACCCAAAGGCAAACTTTGCAAATATTCCTGAGAAGGTGAAATTAGCAAAGTTCGTGCCTGATTTTCCGGGCTTGCCGTGCGTTTAAACAGTTTATCGAACCAGCCAGGAGTAATGCTATCAGTAAAATGCGGATACAGCACGATGCCTTTGCTCTGAAACGGCAGGTCAATATGATAGTCAATCAAGCCACCATCGCGATAATAACCTTGCGGTGCATCCGGAATATTATTGACCGCTGCCATCACGCCCGGAATAGAAGCAGAGGCCATCAGCCATGACAAAACACTTTGCTCAGTCAAGGCGTGATAATGTGTAGTAAATCCATCATCGGCAATTTTAAACTGTTCACCTGCATTCGGTTGGCTGATCACACGTTGCATAAAATGGCGACTATGTTTGCGCGCTACAGCGGTAGTTCCCACAATGCCAGCTACAGAGGCGAGTAGGGGGAGCGCCTTGTCACTTTGGAAAATGTGCTGGGCTTTAATCGACAATACCGTTAGATGATAATCTGGATGATTCACCAGATCGGTTTCTTTGCCTTGTACCAGATCCAGCAGCATGCCACGACAAACGTCACTGACGTCCTTACGGGTCATTTTCTTGTGAAAGTACAGATGGGTATACAAGTCGGCAAGACGTTCAGTGCCTGCTTTGGCTCCCCACGCCGCGACACTGGCAAAACGCCAGCTACCAATGGATGAACCGACTAAGGTTCTACGCTGAGGAGCACGTGGGAAAAACTCGCCAAAAATGGCCTGGTCCAGTCCCTGAATGCCAATACCCTTGGGGCCACCTGCAGCACCCGGCACAATATCGACCTGTTCGGGTTGCAAACCTTCTTTCAGAATCAGCTCACGAGCCTGATGCCCAGCGCGGATTTTCAGAGCAGGCGCATGTTTTTGTAAAATCTGCATAAAGGTTCAACCCATATTTGACCAATGAGGACATATTTTAAGCATCTGGTCACAAAGCCCAATGGCAAGATATACCCTAAGGTGACTTTGCAGTCATAGGGAAGGAGAAAAATAAAAAAACCTGAACAATGTCAGGTCTTTTAAGAAGGTTATTTCAGTTATTTTGCAATCCGCCAGACTGCGAGTACGCTTGCCAGTACGATCAAAATCACTGACACAAACCATGGTGAAATGATCGCAATTGAAAGCAGAATGGCCATGATGCTGCCAAAAATCCAGCTACGCTTTTGCTGATGTTCCATTTGCAGGCGCATGCTTTGCAATTCATTGAGCTGCTTGGCATGCCAGGCGGACTGGTTTTTCAGACCGTTCAGGCTGTCGATCATCAAGGTCGGTAAATCCTGCGCACCCAAAAGCAGATCCGGGATTTTTTGTCCGAGTTCCTTGATATTCTTTTGCGGATTCATCTGGGCTTTGACCCAATCGGTGAGGATCGGTTTAGCCAGACTCCAGATATCCAGCTCAGGATATAAGTCTGTTCCCAGACCTTCCACATGCACGAGTGTTTTCAATAGCAACATTAGCTGTGGCGGGATTTCCAGATGGAAACGACGGGCGATGTCCATGACCTGAATCAGAATCCCGGCAAAGTCCAGTTCATGCATTGGCTTGGAGACCATTGGACCCACGGTACGACGCATTTCGCGTGCTAGTGCGTCTTGATCAGTACCTGGTGGAATCCAGCCCGCCTGATGCACAATCTGAATCAGCTGCATGAAGTCACTGTTCATGACCGCCAGCAGCATACGTGCTACCGTCATCTGGTCATGCTTGGACAGCTCTCCCATAATTGCGCAGTCCAGCGCAATAAAGCGCGGATTGGCCGGATTGATGGTTTCGACAAAGACATTGCCTGGATGCATGTCCGCATGGAAGAAGTTGTCGCGGAAGACCTGGGTAAAGAAAATCGTCAGACCTTTACGTGCCAGATCCGCACGGTCCATACCCAGTTCATCAAAGGTGGCAATATCCGAAATCGGAACACCGGTAATCCGTTCTGCCACCAGCACGTCCTTACTGTCCATATAAACTTCAGGCACATACATCATGCTGGAGCCAGTGAAGTAATGACGCATACGGCGGGTATTGTCCGCTTCCAGCGTCAGGTCCAGTTCATTCAGAATGATCTGGCGATAGTCCTGAATAATTTCAGACAAATGCAGGGCACGCGCTGCCTCCAGACGCTTCTCCAGAAAATCACCCAGCCAGCTTAGAATTTCAAAATCCTGCAAGATCTGCTGTCGAATATTCGGACGGGTCACTTTGACGACCACTTCACGGCCATCATGCAGGGCTGCGGTATGCACCTGTGCAATCGAGGCGGCTGCCAGTGGCTGAACATCAAATCGGGCGAACAGGGTATTTACATCCGCTTTTAAGGATTCCTGAATACGCATCTTGGCGACATCATTATCAAAGGGTTTGACCTGATCCTGTAACAGAACCAGTTGTTGCAGCACTTCAGGTGGAATCAGGTCACGACGGGTCGAAAGTAACTGCCCCAACTTGATCGCCAGCGGTCCCATCTCTTCCAGGGCCAATTTCAGCTTGAGTGGATTCTTACGCTCACGGCTAGACCAGGCTGCCGGATGCATACGAATTAAAGATAAAATATGCCGGGCTTTCTCAGGAAGTTCTTCCGCAGGAAACAACGTGTCGAGTCTATAGTGCGCGGCGATGCGCCAAAGTTCGAGTAAACGTGAAACATGCGGAATCATAAAGCGGTGTACCTAGTATTGAGAAGGAATATGAGGTGTAGCAGGAGTAAAAGGCTGATCAGTGGAATCGTCAGATTCAATCTGAGCCTGAAGCTGACGGATTTTGGCTTCGACGCGATCTAAATTCTGGTTCAGGATACGAGTATCCTGATTCAGGTCATCCATTTGCCAGCGCGGGGCAAAAAGGCCACTATCTTCTTTCAGGGCATCTTTAGCGAAAAATAATTGGCTTTGCAAAGTGCGTTTTAAATGCTTCGGAGCCAGCTGCAACTTGCCAATTTCATGTGCCAGAGCAGGGCCAATCCAAGGACTCAAATGCGCCGCCAGATCAGGTTCTGCCTGCTGCATGATGCGCTGGATTTCTTGCAGAAGTTTATAGTCACCTTGCAATGGAATATTACCGACTTCATCAGCAAGCAGCAGTTTAAGCAGCTCTACGACATTATTCACCTGTAGCGTCGCCGTTGCTTCAGGAATTTGAGTACTATTGGCTTCATAAGGGCGCTGTTCAAAAATCGAAGATTCTTCAGTATGGCCGGTTGGCGTTGGCTCCAGACGAACCTTGCCTTCATCAAAGAAGACATCGACGGACAGCTGCGGTGAAGTAATGACCACCCGCAGCATTTTTCCAGCCAAAGCATTGAGCTGAATGCGGGTAATCGCATCCAGATCAATCATATGATGAATCAGGCGTTCAACAGCACCGAGTGCGAGAAGTGACCACATATCGGGTACGACCCTTAAAGCTTGAAGCCACGGTGAACGGCAACGATACCGCCGGTCAGATTGTGATAATCACAGTTCTGGAAGCCAGCATTTTCCATCATGCCTTTTAAAGTACGCTGGTCCGGATGCATACGGATTGATTCAGCCAGGTATTTATAGCTTTCTGAATCATTTGCCACGATTTTGCCCATGATTGGTAAAGCGGTGAATGAATACAGGTCATACAGTTTTGAGAATGGCTCAAAAACTGGTTTAGAGAATTCCAGAATCAGTAAACGACCACCTGGCTTAAGCACACGATACATCGCAGCCAGTGCAGCATCTTTATCGGTGACGTTACGCAGACCAAAAGAAATCGTTACCAGGTCAAAGCTGTTGTCGGCAAATGGCTCTAGAGTTTCTGCATTCGCCAGAACGAAATCAACATTGGTACAGCCGGCATCAATCAGACGATCACGGCCAACATTCAGCATGGATTCGTTAATATCAGACAGTACTACATGACCGGTAGGGCCCACTTCACGGCTAAATACTTTGGCCAGGTCGCCTGTACCGCCAGCAATATCCAGCACATGCTGGCCACGGCGCACGCCTGACATATTAATCGCAAAACGTTTCCACAGACGGTGAATGCCGAATGACATCAGGTCATTCATGATATCGTATTTGCTGGCCACCGAATGGAATACTTCAGCCACTTTCTGGGCTTTTTCGTCACTGCTCACAGTCTTGTAGCCGAAGTGCGTGGTTGGACCGACGTTACCGGTATTGGCACCGCGTGGCAGGTTATATTTAGGGACAGTTCCAGTCACAGGCGTATCGGTCAGGCGTTGTTCTAGAGATTGTTGCTGACCTTGTGGAGCGCCTTGCGGAAGCGGAGTGGTTAAGAATGGGCTCACTTTGTCTGTCTGTTGTGCCGACTCGGGTGTAGGGGTAGGCGTTTGATTTTCATTCGACATTGGAGTCACTCCTAACATATCAATCGGGTTAATCTTGCATTGCCTGCATAATGACAGATTCTTGGATGTTATTCAGCAATCATGATGCAATTGTTATGAATAATATACAGAAAAATAGGAATATGGGCGGAAATCTTCACTGCCAGTGATCGAATAATTCATATGATTTATCACTGGCGATGGCCTGCCCTAAAAACCTGAAAATATCAGGATCAGGCAGGACTGCAAGCCTTCCTCATCATGGATGGGAAAGGAATCTATTATTGGAATGGTGTTGGATCGCCTGAATGCACCTTATCAATAATGCCACGTTCAATCGCAGTAAAGTCATGCACGAATTTTTCTGCCGACTTTAACGGTTTCATGGCCTGGAAACCGTCCTGCATAAACTCATACATCACCTGAAAATGATATTTATTGGCTGCGCCTTTACACATCTTGAAGGCGGTATAAACCACAAAGGAACGCATATATTTATCCAGGCTGACACCCAGCTGATCCAGCAATGCCAGCTGTTTCAAGCGCGCCTCACCCTGATCCAGTTTCAGATAGGTCACACGCATCATTTCATCGGTCAATGGTGCGTTGGCAGGATAATCCTCTAAAAGCTGGATTGCGACCTGTTCATCCAGCTGTACCGCCAGAATCGCCAGTTCGACACCTGAGGTTCCGGTTTTCAGGGCATTTTCCGGAATCATTTTTTCTGCCTTGTGCGCATATTTCATCAGTCGGGCAATCTGTTCGGCCAGTGCGTCAAAGTCTGGGCCGCCATAGAGCCGATTCAGGAAATATTCGGCCATCAGCTGGTTGTTTTTTTCAGAAAAATGCTGATGATGGCTACGCTGCATCCGTGCCTTTTGCCATGCCTGCACATCCTGTAAACGGCTTAAAATTTCAGGCTGAGTGTGATACTTCAGCTGATAATACTGTTCTAAGAGTTCATCTAATCGGGCAAGTTTGGACATGTATTTTCAAATATGATTTTTCGATCTCAGAATCTTAGAGGGTGTGGCGCAATCTCGCTATGACAAATTGATCAATGATTCCTTATTTGAATGTCAATTTGCTGTTTAAACAGACAATCTAATCGTGTGAAAAACGTTGCTAACGCTATTTTTGCGTTCAGACTCCTCGCTATACTGCCCACAAGAATAAAAGATGAGGGATCTCCATGCGTACAGAAGAACAAAGTTTCCAGTTAATGGATGAAGACCAGTTATCCCTTGCGCTGATCAATGCCCAGTATGATCTGAGAAAAACCCAGGGACAGAAAAATGGCAAAAGCCTGATTGTTCTGGTCAATGGAATCGAGCTGGCAGGTAAGGGCGAAGCAGTCAAACAGTTACGTGAATGGGTAGATCCTCGTTATTTGCAGGTGAAGGCCGATCAGCCGCAAGTATTAGGAGAAAAACAGACCTTCTGGCAACCCTATACACGGTTTATTCCTGCCCAAGGCCAGATCATGGTCTTGTTTGGTAACTGGTACAGCGATCTGCTCAGAACCACCATGCAGACTGGTGCCATTGATGATGCCCAGTTTGATGCCTATCTGGAAGATATGCGTGTCTTTGAGCAGGATCTAAAAAATAACTATGTTGATGTGGTCAAGGTCTGGTTCGACTTACCTTGGAAAACGCTACAAAAACGCCTGGATCAGATGGATCCGAGTGAAATGCAATGGCACAAACTGCATGGGCTGGACTGGCGCGACAAAAAAAAGTACGACACCATGCAACGTTTGCGAGAGCGGTTTACTAAAGACGACGACTGGCTGATCATTGACGGGGAAGATGAAAAACAGCGTGACCAGCAGTTTGCACAGTATATTTTGCAGGCGCTAAAACATTGTCCCAATCATCCGGTTCGGGCCAAAGGACGATGGAAACAGGCCAAAATTCCAGAATTATTGCAGCATCCTTCGCAAGAACTTGCCAAGACAGAGGACTATAAAGCGGAACTGAAAAAACTGTCTCCTCAGGTGGCCAAGGCGCTGCGCTCAGACCCACGTAATGTGATTTTGCTGTTTGAAGGGATGGATGCAGCAGGCAAGGGCGGAGCAATCAAGCGGATTGTGAAAAAGCTGGATCCACGTGAATATGAAATCCAGACCATCGGGGCGCCGGAAAAATATGAACTGAATCGACCTTATTTATGGCGTTTCTGGAACAAGCTGCAAACTGATGATGATATCTGTATTTTTGACCGTTCCTGGTATGGTCGGGTGCTGGTAGAACGGGTAGAGGGCTTTGCCAGTCCGGCAGAATGGCAACGGGCCTATGATGAAATTAACCGTTTTGAGCAGAGTCTGATTAACCATCAAACCGTAATTATTAAATTCTGGCTGGCGATTTCCCAGGAAGAGCAGGCGGCCCGTTTCAAGGCGCGTGAAGATACCCCACATAAGCGCTTTAAAATCACCGATGAGGACTGGCGTAACCGGGAACGTTGGGATGATTATTTAAAAGCGGCCGCCGACATGTTTGAACGTACGTCGACAGAACAGGCACCATGGCACATTATCGCCACTGATGATAAAAACACCGCTCGGGTCGAAATTTTAAAAACAATTTTAAAGCAGCTTCAGGCAGATTAATCTGCCTGAGTTTTGAAAAGTTTGGGGATAAAAAATGGGGCGGGAAATTTATTTGCCTTGAGCAATCTGTTTTTGCTGAATATTTTTTGCTGTGCGATAGCAATCTTCCACATGCGCTTCAGCAATTTTTTTCATGACAAAATAACCGAGGCTCGCGGCTACCAGTTGACCACCGAGTGGAATGAATTTTGTGACTTGCTTTGTGATCACTTTCGCTGCAACATTGTTCAAAGATTTTTTGACTGCTGTACGTGCTACCACCAGACCGGAAAACTCGATTCCGCGTTTACGCAGTTCATTCCAGTGCACCTGTTTGGTTGCAGGATCAAACACACTGATCTGTTCAGGGGCTAGACCAAAGCGGGCATTGATCTCCGGAATCAGTTGCGACAGAATGCCGACATCAATGACCACGTCCAGAAATGGCACCGGAATCACAGCTGCTCCGGCAGAATAATAGGCACGTTTTTTGGTTAGCTCTAAGCACTCGTTGCGAATTCTGTCTAAATCTAAACTTGGATCGATACGATCCGGAATTTTGTCTAATTTCATGGGCATTACCTAAAGCTAGATGTTGTTTTTTTCTGTTCAAACATCAATAAGATGCTTTTTTTCAAAGAACTTTTTTGACTGAAGTATGAGTTTTAAAAAGTGACATAGACAGTTCGGTAAGTATAGTAAATAATCTTTATCATTTTGTAGTACTGCTCCATCTCATTTTTCAGGGGAAACGATGGCAATTCATGTTATTCAGAGTCAACGCATTGATGTGCTTTTGGATAGTATGCTGCGTATCGTCAACCAGA
Source organism: Acinetobacter sp. YH12235 (assembly GCF_013417705.1). Lineage (NCBI taxonomy): Bacteria > Pseudomonadati > Pseudomonadota > Gammaproteobacteria > Moraxellales > Moraxellaceae > Acinetobacter > Acinetobacter sp. YH12235. The sequence goes on from NZ_VPDL01000016.1 coordinate 20,377, forward strand.
GCGCAAAAAATCCCTTGGCCGTGTTACAGCCACGGCATTTTATTGTACCGTCTCCTGCAGTCGAGGCCTGGCTCACCCAGAAAATTGCCGAGAAAAAGGGCATCAGTGCCAATACCCAGTTTCATCACCGGATCCGTGCCTTTCAGTGGACTTCCTATCAGTGGGTGCTGAATAATCCCAAAGAAGTCGAACAGGTTCGTGAAGCCAATATTCCCCGAATTATTATTAAATGGCGGGTATTTCAGGCATTACGTAAATGCATTTTGCCTGAGCAGATTCCATTAGAGATCGATCATCCACTGTATTCGATTATCAAACGGATTTATGACAGCGCAGATCGTCTGGAACAAGGCATAGAGAAGCAGCTGAAAAAACAAAGCATGCTGTACTGGGTATCCGAACAGGTCTCGCGCCTGTTTAGCCATTATATGGATTACCGTGGTTATTGCGCGCGGAATTGCCCACCACAGGAATGTCGTTGTCCCACTAACTGGCTGGCGTCCTGGGGGCAGGATATTGCGCTCGATGTTGAGCAGATGATCTATATTCCTAAAGATGAAAATGGCCATGAAATTCCGGTGGCAGACTTCGTCAAGATTCAGGCACGCGAACTGGAAGCCTGGCAGCGCTGGTTGTGGCAGCATGTCTTTCAGGATGATTATGCCAAGATTCTGGACATCGAACAGATGTACTGGGAACGTCTGGAAAATGAAGATACTCAGGTACAGGCTTTAAAACGTTTGCCAGAACAGGTCGTGGTCTTTACCTTGCTAGAATTGCCACCGAGTCAGCTGGATTTCTTGCGCCGTCTCGGTCAATACATCGATATTTATATTTTCCACTTTAACCCGTCACAGGAATACTGGGCCGATAGTGTCGATCCAGACTGGAAAGCACGTTATGACCTTGGCGTGCAGGAACGTTTCATCAAGAAATTTGAAAAATCTCAGGGACGTTTGCCGACTGATACCGAAATCCAGCATTTCTTTGCAGCCTTTCAGTTGAACTTTAATGCCGAAGACCGGGAATCGCGTCATCCCTTGCTGACCCGCTTTGGCAAGCAGGCACGTGATCATTTCTCGTTATTGTCCAAACTGTCTTCAGGTGAAGAAGGTCTCTGGGCCGATGCTTTCGTGGATGAATATCAGGATAAGTTACTGGCCAAAATCCAGTCGGATATTTTGTACCTGCTGGAACCGGAAAAACACCAGTATCCGCTCAAACCCGACGATGATTCGGTACAGATTCATGTCTGTCATTCCTCACTGCGCCAGCTGGAAGTCTTAAAAGAACAGATGATTCACTGGCTGGCCCAAGGCACGGAAGATGCCCCACGTCAGCCGAGTGATATTCTGGTGCTGGCCCCGAACCTGAAAGAGCTGGAACCAGCGATCCGGAGTGTCTTTGCACCACCACCGCGAGAACGGGAAGGCCATAGCCAGCGTCTGCAAAAAGATAATCTGTATTTACCGATTCAGATTGCCGGGGTGTCACGACTCGATGTCAGTAATGCCTGGCGCGCGGTACTGGGCCGGATTCAGCTGGTGCATCGACGTTTCAGTATCGAAGATTTTGCCGACTGGCTCAGTCTGAATGCGACCCAGCAACTATATGCGCTGGACTACGCGCAAGTTGAGCGCATGTTGCAGTTACTGGGCGAAGCGGGCTTTAAACGCGGTCTGGATCAGCAGCATTTACAGCAAAGCCTGACTGCCGGTGATGAAGACTACCGCTTCAGTTTTAAGTTTGCGCTGGATCGGCTGGCACTCGGGCTTGCAGTTCCGGAACATGCCCTGTTTCAGGATACCTTAAGCTATGCTCGGGTCTTGAGTAGTGATTTTCCTCTCATTTCGACTCTGATCCAGATTTATCAGGATCTGGTACAGCGCCGTGACTGGCTGATTTTGCATGAACAGGGACAACGTACCCCGGTAAAAACTTGGCTGGAATATCTGCGTGAAGACTTGAATGAGTTCCGTGAAGCCGGGGTTGAGTCCTTAAAGACGGTCGCAGAAATCATTGACAAGCAGATGCGGATGCTGACGTTGGCCGATTACCATGATCAGGATGATCCGCAGGCCAGCCAGGAGCTGGTCGCCTTAAGCCTTCCTTTGCCTTATGTACTGGAAGAAATTCAGAATACACTGGAGATGCAGCTGGATCAGGCCGAGCCGACCGGACAGATTACCTTTAGTCAAATCGGCCAGATCCGTCCGTTGCCATATAAACTGGTGGTGATGCTGAATCTAGATACCGGTAAATTTCCGAGCCGGAATCAGCAGGTGCCATTTGACCTGATGAACAGTCTGAAGCCGCAACTAGGGGATCGTTCCCGTCTGGATGATGACCAAGGTGCTTTTCTGGATGCATTGCTATTGGCGCAGGACAATTTATGGCTGTTCTATAATGGCTTTGATGTTGATGATGGTGAAGCGCGTGATCCATCCACTTCATTGCAGGAACTGATCCAGCATATTGCCTTGATTTGCCAGTCAGACCAGCCCGATGCTGAAGTCGATGAAACGGTTGAGATGAATGGTTTGAGCGTGGCCAAGCATATCCGTCAGCTCTATCATGTGCATCCACTACAGCCGTTCGATCCGATCGGTTACGTCGAATCTCATACTCCACGTTATCAGACCCAGTGGTTTGCTGTAGCAGAATATATTCGCAGTGCAGAGGGCAAGCGCAGCAGCTGGATCAATGCCCATTATCCGGCCTTGATGCAGAAAGAAATCCGGGTGCTGAAAGGGGATGAGTGGATTCGTGACATGATTTTCCCAGCACGTCTATTCCTGAAAAGTATCGGTGTTTCCAGTGTGAGATATGCCGATCTGCCAAGTTCACGAGAACCCTTATTGCTGAATAAACTGGAACAGTATCAGGTCCGTGATTTCCTATTACAACAGGATCAAGAGATTGAGCCACAGCTGATGTTGGACCGCTTACCGGTCGGAAAAACTCAGGAAGCGACCTGGCTCAGCAGTCAGCAGGAACAGCAATCGCTAAAAGAACGTTTATTGCAGCTGAATAAAGAGCTGACACCTGTAACGCAGCAAACCTGGCAATATAACCCTGAACTGCTGATTCATATTACCTTGCCACAAGTGCCACACAGCAGTTACTGGCTCAGCATGCAGTCATCTTCGGCCTCAGAAAAACGTCGGGCACAGGTCTGGCTGGAATATTTGCTCTGGCTGGCCTATCTGAACAATGATGAACTGTCTCCACAGCTGGAACGGATTGTCATTTTCAGTAATAAAACCCTGAAATTCTCCGGACTGCGTTCTAGTCAGGCACGTCATCATTTACAGGCTTGGTTGAAAGCTTGGGAAGTGGGACAGACCCAGCCGCTGGTATTGCCTGCCGAATTGCTGATGAAAAAGGCCTGGGAATGGACCGAAAATGAACAGGGACAGATCACCATTGCCGAGATGCAGGAACTGCTAAAAGCCTGGAACAACAGCTATGAAAGTGCCAAGCCTTTGGCCAGCGATGAATCCAGCCAGTTGCATCAGGACTGGCAGTTTATTTTGCAGGATCAGGACCCGGATCTGGCCTTGCAACGCTGTTGCCATGACTTTGCCCATGCGCTATATGCGCCGATTCATGAACATCTGGAATGGATAAAAGAACAATGACCATGTTACCGAACCAGAGCAGTAAAAAGATTTCAACCAATCCGATTCAGGACATGCGCTTTAGCGGCCTGCACTGGATTGAAGCTTCGGCGGGGACGGGTAAGACCTATACCTTATCCAGTTTGATGGTGCGGATTTTTCTGGATCAGTATTATCCGCATCAGGTGATTGCCACAACCTTTACCCGTAAAGCCACAGCTGAACTGAAAAACCGGGTACGTCTCAGAGTCGAGGAAACGCTAGCCTTCATTCAGCGTCATCAGGAGCTGAATTCGGTCGAAATCACCGCCAAAATCCAGACTGAATCGGATCCACTATTTCAGCAGGTGTTGAAAGATTATGGCTCACGCATGGACTATGCCCGGCGCCGTTTACGTCTGGTACTGAACCAGCTAGATGAGCTGTTTGTCGGGACACTGGACAGCTTTAGCCAGAAATTATTACGTGAATTTGCCTTTGAAAGCGGCAAGATTGAACGGGCCGAACTGACTGAAGATCAGGACCTATATATCCAGCAGCTGATTCATGATGTGCTACGAGAATGGATCCAGCAGCAGCCGCAGTATATGGTCAATCATCTATATCTGCAAAACCTGTTGAAACCAGTAGAACACTATACTGGACTAGTTCGTGATGCTCTAAATTTCCGTGTGCAATACTTTCAGAAGGTAGAAAAAGTCGAATGGGATCTAGCTGAACTAGAGCACTGCATTCAGCGCCTGTTCGATGTACATGAACATGAAATTGAGATCATTCGGGAGTATTGCCAGAATTCTCCCAAGTATTTTCATAAGAGTTTTTTCACCAGATTAAGTGATGTCTGTGAAAACTTTATGACCTGGATGGCGGCACTGAAAACCAAAGGTGTGATGAGCTTTTTTGATCCAGAACTGCATGCGATCTTATTGAATCTGTGTTATTTGCGCCGCAAGAAAACCGATTTTCAGCCGACGACACAAGTGTTTAACAAAAGCTGTCCGGAAGCAGAGCAGCAGAAGATTCTGCAACATAGCCTGATTCAGGCCATTGATGGATTGTGCGAATTCAAAGAAAAGATGGATGCACAGCTGAAGCAGCTGACCACCTATCTGGAATATCATATTATTCGTAGTGTGCAGAACCGTCTGCCACAAACCCTGCAAAAACAGGGTGAAACCACATTTTCCCAACAAATCCGTACTCTGGCTGAAGCTTTACAGGGACAGCAAGGTCAGCGTTTTGCCCAGTTTGTACAGGCACGTTATCCACTCATTCTGGTCGATGAATTTCAGGATACCAATCAGGATCAGGATGATCTGCTGGCTAAAATCTGGCGTGATCCGAATCGGGTCAAAGCTGGCTGTATGATCATGGTGGGCGATCCGAAACAGGCGATTTACGGTTTCCGTGGCGGCGACATGCTGACCTATAACAAGGCGCGTGCTGATGTGCTGCAAAAGCAGGGCCGTGAATATACTCTGATCCAGAACCATCGCTCGGTAAAACCTCTGGTCGAGGTGGTGGACGCGTTGTTTCAACGCCAGATGGATTTTGGTGAACAGGTGCATTACACCCTGATTCAGGCGGGGAGCCGGCCACATCCGGATTTAATCGATAAAACGCTGAGCAATCCGCATCCACTGCGCTGGATTCAACTCGGTGAACAGGATGTTGAAGCGGATCAGGTGGTCTGGAAAATCCGCCAGTTATTGAATCAGTCTGAACAGCAGCAACTGTATTTCCAGCAGGGTGACAACGTTCAGCACTTAAAAGCGGATGATATTGCAGTTCTCAGTTTTGGCCATTATGCGCTGGAACAGGTCAAGCAGCGTCTGCAACGCATGGGGATTCCCTGTTATAAGGAATCTAAGCAGAGCGTCTTTGCCAGTCCGGTGGCTCAGGATGTTGCAGCTGTTCTGACCGCGATCATGGAGCCTTTTAACGAAGCCAAAGTCAAACGTGCTTTATTGACCCGTTTATTGGGCTTTAACCTGAAAAAGTTAATCGAACTGCAAGAGCAGAGCGAAGGTCTGAGCCGTTATATTGCAGACTTTGATGCTATCCGGGAAATGTGGTTTGAAAAAGGGTTTCTGACGGCCTGGAATTATGCCTTAAACCTGTTTCAGGTCTGGACCAATCTGGTTGCAAGCCAGAGCCTGGACAATGAACGGGTGGTGGTGAATTTACGTCACCTAACCGAGATCCTGTGTCAGCAAAGTGAATATTATCAGGGTGCTCAAAAGCTGTATCACTGGTATTTGCGTCAGTTGCAATCACCTTCAGGCAAGGATAACGAAAAAGAGCGAAAACTCTCTGGCGATCATGGGGTACAGCTCTTAACCATCCATGCTTCCAAAGGTCTGGAATTTAAAGTGGTGTTCCTGTTAGGTGCCGATGCACCTTTTGATGTGAATAAAGGAAATCTGAACTTTTCCCTGTCAGCCGCGGAAAATGTACTGGAACAATCCCGGGTGATTGCAGTTAATCATAAGGACTTGCATGAGCAGGCGATTTTGCAAAATGCGGCCCGTAATGCCGCAGAAAATCACCGGCTTTGGTATGTGGCACTGACCCGGGCCAGTCACCGGGTTTATGCCATGCTGCAAGATCAGAGCGGACAGGCGGATTCAGGCCTGGCATTCTGGCGTGGACAAGGTGAGGCGGCCTTTCAGCATGCCCTAAGTCTGCTGGAACAACCTCTGGCTTCTGAGCCGCCTAGAATTGTGGCAAAACAGACAGAAGCACCGTTACAGATGCAGGCTCATCCTTTACCGGAGCGACAGTTCTATCCGCGGACTAAAACCAGTTTTACTGCACTGTCACAGCATCTCCCGCATCAGGCAATATTGCAGGATGATCTGGTCATTGCTTCTGAACGTCCGGACAGTGCCGCAGATGAAATGAATCTGCTGGAACTGGAACAGCAGGTAGCCAGCCAACCACTGGACTGGATCAAGCTGAATTTTCCTAAAGGCACGGTGGCCGGAACCTTCCTGCACAGTATTTTTGAGCATATCGATTTTCAGGATCGCAGCTACTGGAATCTGGAAATCCGTCGTCGTTTTAAAAATACGGCGCCACAAATCTGGCAGGAACTGAAAGAGAAATTTCATCAGGCCTTTCATATTCGTCCATTGTTACAGCAGGCATTTACCCCGAGCTATCAGACGGCCTGTGTGAATTTACAGACCCTGTTCAGTCAGGTGGCCCGTCAAGGTCAAATGCAGCCGGAAAAATTGCAGCAGAGTATGCAAAAAGTACTCTCCAGCCTGAATTATAAAATCCTGACCGGAATTCGCCTGCATAATCAGAGTGAAGCTTATCGTCAGGAATGGCAGCAATTTTTCCGTTCAGCTCAAACATTCGATCACTCTGAATGGTTGAACTTCTTAGGGCAGTTTCAGCGCTATTTTACAGAACTGGATGATGAACCTTTTATCCAGTTTTTCGAACAGGAAATAGCGCAGATGACGCCTGCTGAGACAGCAGCGCAACTGGATGTAGAAGCCGTTTTTCAGCAGGCATTCGATCATTTCATTGATGAGATGACTGAGGATCTTCTACTCAATCGGGTTCATGACTGGCTCAAAGAAATTCTGGCTGCACCCCTACAGGAAGACTTCAGCCTGGAACAGTTGCAGCAAGGTGCGTATCTGTCCGAGTTTCCGTTTTATCTGTCTTTAACCGATGCACCGTTACAGATTCGTCAGATCCAGCAACTGTTTGCCGAGCATGATATTCTCATGCCTGATTTTAATGAGGCAAAATCGGCACGCTATCTGACCGGTTCTATCGATTTGGTTTATTTTGATGGCCAGCGTTATCATATTGCCGATTATAAAAGCAATTTTCTCGGGCCGGATCAGCAGCATTACACGGCCGAGGCCATCCAGCAGAATATGACCCACTCCAGTTACTGGCTGCAAGCGGCCTTATATCTGGTGGCATTGCATCGTTATCTAAGCGTGAACATGCAGGGATATGACATGCAGCAGCATCTGGGTGGGGGGACTTATCTGTATTTGCGCGGTATGAATGGTCAGGCTGAACAAGGCGCTTATCACTGGCAGCCTGGTCTGGAATTTATTCTGAAACTGGATGAAATTCTGGGCTATTTTGAGCAGAAAAAATCAGCATAATTTTGATGATTTATAAAATTTTAAGAGTTTAAACAGAAGATTATCCTGTGGATAACTTTGAGGATAACTGTGTGGAAAATGAGCAAATTCACGTGTCTCAGCAATCAGCCCATTTAATGGCCTGGATTGACTATTTATGTCAGCCACCATTTAGTTCGGCGACCTTTGATGCTGCCGCAAAATTGCTGATTCAGCAGCTCCTTGAAGCGATGCAGGAGGGCAATAGTTGTATTCCGGCTAGTGCCGAGCAAAAAGCTCTATTGCATCATTTGGTATTGGATCGTAGCCAGCAGGCTCAAGGCATTGCACCTTTTATTTTTGAAAACCAGCAGTTGTATTTATACCGCTACTGGCAGCTGGAGCAGGCAGTCGCTACAGAGATCGCCCGGATCAAGTCTCAAGCCATCATGCCGGTTGATTTAAATGAGCGTGATCGTAATCTCCTGACAGATCCACAGCAAAAGCAAGCGCTGGAAATGGTCGCCAAGCAGGGGCTGAATATTATTACCGGTGGACCAGGAACTGGTAAAACCTACACCTTGGCACATATGATTGCTGTACTGCATGAAGCCTTGCCTAATATCCGGATTGCGATGGCCGCTCCGACGGGTAAAGCTGCGCAGCGAATGCAAGAAGCCTTGCAAAAAGCTTTATATAGTGAAAAGTTACACGCTTTTGAGCTGGAGGCTTTAAAGCAGGTTCAACCCGTTACTTTGCACCGCTTACTGGGCTTGGGGCGGTTGGGACGCCCACGGTTTCATGCCAAGCAGCCTTTACCCTATGATGTGATCGTGGTTGATGAAGCATCCATGTTGGACTTAAGCCTGTCGCAGATGCTTCTTGCTGCAGTGCCAGATTCAGCCCGCTTAATTTTATTAGGCGATGCAGACCAGCTGGCCTCGGTGGATGTCGGCACTGTACTGGCAGATTTACAGCAGACTTCTGTTCTGGCAGATAATCGGGTCAATTTAATCACGACACGCCGTTTTGCTTCAGGCGCCCGGATTGGTGCGATGGCGCACTTTATCCAGCAGGAACATGTTCCAGCATCGGTTTTAAACCAGTTTGAACAGCAAGTGGTTGCTGCGAGTGAGCTGCAAGCAATTGCACTGGATCAGGTAGAGATTGACCAGTTGCAACTGCAATATCTGCCAGAAATAAACCCAACTACAGGTCTACAGTTAGACCCATATTATGATCAACTGATGTATGGCTATCAGGCTTATGCAGACGCGATCAAGCTGGCTCAGGATCAGGCTGATTTTGATCAATATGTGCAGCAGGCAATTCAGTACTTTGATGATTACCGGATTCTCACCGCAATCCGGCATGGTGATCTGGGCTTGAATAAAATCAATCAGCAGATTGAACAGCGTTTTCTGGCCAGTGTAGGCAAGTTAAAACAGGGCGACTGGTATACCGGTCGACCAGTGATGATGACTTATAACGATTATCAGCTGGGTCTGTCCAATGGTGATATTGGCATCTGTTTCTGGAGAGAACAAGAAGGACAGTCACAATTTGAAGTGTATTTCCCGAGCTTAGAAAAATGGGTGCTGGCGACCCGCTTACCGAAAAGTATCGAAACGGCATTTGCTTTGACGATTCATAAATCGCAAGGTTCAGAATTTACTCATACGGCTGTAGTACTCGATCAACAGGCCAAAAATTTGCTGAGTAAGGAACTGATTTATACAGCGATTACCCGGGCCAAAAAAGTTGTGAGCTTACTGGTAGATCGCGACGCGTTTACACAAGCGCTATGCGTCAGAACCACACGAAAGAGTGGCTTAAGCGAAAAAATACTTGAACAATGCAACAATCTATTGGCAAAAAATAAATAACTGTTGTAGGTAAATGCTTACATGGATTCAGGAAATTGGCGCATGGAGCTTTTACTCGGTTTTTGAGAAGATTGGTCACACAAAAGAACTCAACACGGAAAGTTGGGTATAAATCGCATAATAAGAACAAGAATGTCACCAGACAGCGAACTTACAGTGAAGTAAGTGAAAGAGGAAACTTACAGCCGCTAAGCCTTGTAGTTTTGGGAGAGACTACAAGGCTTTTTTATATCTGCCGTTAATGGAATTTTGCCGTAATCTTATAGTTCAATTAAGTTGGCAGAATAAGTAAATTTAAGTAAATAGTGTAATTAAAAGATATATAAGTGTAATATTTTGCAAATTTCGATGACAATTTTGTACGCAATGGCTTACAGCGAGTGAGGATAAATGCCTCTATGAGCATTTCGACAATATGGCAAAATCTACCACACAAGGAAGTTATTTTTAGTCAGGAAGATTTGAAAATAATAAAGCGTAAAACGCACTAAAAAAAACAATAAATAAAAAATGATAATAGAAGAAACTACAGCGCGAAAAAGCCCGAGTTTACTCGGGCTTTTTTTTATCATTTATTTCTAAGCGCGACCAGAAATATTTTAAATATAAAAAGATCAGTTAATTTCTGCAGTTATCTAAACAGCTATTCGTAAGCCAGATCAAGTCCAATTCCTGAAATCCGTTGTAAATTGAACCATATGGGATTTCTTCATATCAGTAAATAAGCAAAGACATCTGGCAGCTAAAACTATCAAAATTCATGATCTATTTTTGCAATCTGACGCAATTTCCCTTAAAATATGCAACTTGCTGTAGTGATGCACGGCAGTCAATGTATTGAATTCTCATTACTTTGATTTTTATCAAGATATATAAGCATCTCGGAGAAATCGAATGGCTTTAACAAACGCAGATCGCGCAGAGATCATTGCTAAATTTGCTCGCGCTGAAAACGACACTGGTTCACCAGAAGTTCAAGTAGCTCTTTTAACTGCTCAAATCAATGACTTACAAGGTCACTTCAAAGAGCACAAACACGACCATCATAGCCGTCGCGGTCTGATCCGTATGGTTAACCAACGTCGTAAGCTTCTTGACTACCTAAATGGTAAAGACCACGGTCGTTATGTTGCATTGATCGGTGCTTTAGGTTTACGTCGTTAATTCGATTTAAACTTTATTTTCGGGTTTATCGCATGCCTTATGCTTTATTGCTGAAAACTAAAGTCGGTTTAGCCTTTGGCTAGATCAGGGGAAGGGGCGAATGTTCGCTCCTTCTTTGTGTTTAAAAATAGTGTTTATTTCTGGTGAGGTCGGCTTCTAAGCTTTGTCATTTACCCGTCCATTTGGATGTGAATGCCAAACCTTAGGGGTCTCCACTAGAATAAAATCAGGAAAAAATAAAACATGTCGATGTTTAATATTGTTCGTAAAGAATTCCAATTTGGCCAACATCAGGTTGTCCTAGAAACAGGTCGTGTTGCGCGTCAGGCCAATACCGTATTGATTACTATGGGCGGCGTAACTGTATTAGTTGCTGTTGTTGCTCAACCAACTGCTAAAGCAGGTCAAGACTTTTTCCCACTGACTGTTAACTATCAAGAAAAACAATATGCAGCTGGCCGTATTCCTGGTGGTTACGGTAAACGTGAAGGCCGTGCATCTGAATCTGAAACGCTGATTTCACGTCTGATCGACCGTCCAATCCGTCCATTGTTCCCAGAAGGTTACTATAACGAAATCCAGGTGACTGCGACTGTTGTATCTTCTGACAAGACTATGGAAGCTGACATTGCAGCAATGCTGGGTACTTCTGCAGCACTTGCGATTGCAGGTACACCATTCCGTGGTCCAATCGGTGCGGCACGTGTGGGTCTGATCAACGGTGAATACGTTCTAAACCCAAGCTTTGAACAATTGAAAGAAAGTGATCTTGATCTTGTCGTTGCAGGTACGGAATCTGCAGTACTGATGGTTGAATCAGAAGCGAAAGAACTTTCAGAAGACCAAATGCTGGGTGCAGTATTGTTCGGTCATGATGAAATGCAAATCGCGATCCAAGCAATCAAAGAATTCGCGACCGCAGCTGGTGCGAAAGAATCAACTTGGGTGGCTCCTGAGAAAAACGAAGACCTTCGTGCAAAACTGAAAGAAGCATTCGAAGCGAAAATCTCTGAAGCATATACCATTGCGGTGAAACAAGACCGTTATGCAGCACTTGATGCACTTCAAGCAGAAGCGCTCGCTCAGTTCGTTCCAGAAGGTGACGAAACTGGTCTTGCTGATGACGTAAACGAATTATTTGAAGATCTTAAATACCGTACCGTACGTGACAACATCTTGTCTGGTAAACCGCGTATTGACGGTCGTGATACTAAAACTGTTCGTGCCCTTGATGTACAGGTTGGCGTATTAGACCGTGCTCACGGTTCTGCATTATTCACACGTGGTGAAACTCAGGCATTGGTAACTACTACTCTGGGTAATACTCGTGATGCGTTGATGGTAGATACCTTGGCTGGTACTAAAACTGACAACTTCATGCTTCACTACAACTTCCCTGCATATTCTGTAGGTGAAACAGGTCGTGAGTCTGGTCCTAAACGTCGTGAAATCGGTCATGGCCGTCTGGCTCGTCGTGGTGTTCAAGCCGTGCTTCCAGCAGCTGACCGCTTCCCGTACGTAATCCGTATCGTATCTGACATCACTGAATCTAATGGTTCATCTTCAATGGCATCTGTATGTGGTGCTTCTCTATCATTGATGGATGCCGGTGTTCCACTTAAAGCACCAGTTGCGGGTATTGCAATGGGTCTAGTGAAAGAGGGCGAACGTTTCGCAGTACTTTCTGACATCCTGGGTGACGAAGACCATCTTGGTGATATGGACTTTAAAGTAGCGGGTTCTGCTAACGGTATTACTGCACTACAAATGGACATCAAGATCGAAGGTATTACTGAAGAGATCATGGAAGTTGCATTGAACCAGGCTTATGCAGGTCGTATGCACATTCTGAACGCAATGAATCAAGTGATTTCACGTGCTCGTCCAGAAATTTCTATGCACGCGCCGACTTTCCAAGTGATCAACATCAACCCTGACAAGATCCGTGACGTGATTGGTAAAGGTGGTGCGACTATCCGTCAAATCACTGAAGAAACTAAAGCTGCGATTGACATCGAAGATAACGGTACAGTACGCGTATTTGGTGAAACTAAAGCTGCTGCACAGGCTGCGATTGCAAAAATCCAGGCACTGACTGCTGAAGTTGAGCCAGGCACAATCTACACAGGTAAAGTGATTCGTATCGTTGAATTCGGTGCATTCGTGAACATCCTGCCAGGTACTGACGGTCTGCTTCATATTTCTCAAATCTCTAACGAACGTATTGCCAACGTGGCTGACGTATTGAAAGAAGGTCAGGAAGTGAAAGTACAAGTTGCTGACGTTGACAACCGTGGTCGTATTAAATTGACCATGAAAGACATCGAACAAGCATAATTCGATTACTTTTAAGTCTGAAAAAGCCTGCATCATGCGGGCTTTTTTATTTGGACAGATTCTTTATTTAACCCGAATCGCGGATAAGAAATTGACTTGAAAAATAAGAGGACTAGAGCCATCAGTTGAGTTACCACACCAAACTCACAACTCTAGTCCTGATGTTCAATAGTACCGAATTATTCTGCGTAATTGATGATTTTTTTCTTAAATTTGAATCAACTTATTGGGAGTTTCTCAAACAAAACTGTGGTTCCTTAAGAATCAGAACTGCTCAACTCACAATTTCAGAAATCTGCTTTATTGCCATTTGGTACAAATGCTCTCATTTCAATAATTTCAAAGCCTTTTTCACCTGGTTAAAAGAAGATAAAAGCCATTTATTTAAGTACTTGCCTTGCTATCAAAGGATGATTCATCTGATCAATATGCACCAATTGGCCCTACACGCTTTACATGTGGCGCTGATGAAAGACCAAGCTACACAATATTTATGGATTGATTCAACAACTCTGCCAGTTTGTAAAAATCAACGTATTCAACGCCATAAATCATTAGTCCAAATTGCGTCACGTGGTAGAAGCTCAATGGGCTGGTTTTATGGCTGTAAATTACATATTGCGATGAATCAATTTGGTGAAATTGCCTGTTCTGCTTTATCGAATGGACATGTTGCTGACATAAAAATGGTTGAGCAATTGGTTGCTGGTATAGAAGCAAAACTTTACGGGGATCGAGGTTACATCAGCCAAGAATTAAAAATCAGATTGAAAGATCAAGGTATTGATTTAATTACTTATCATCGAAAGAATATGCAGGCTATTCAACTCTGTGCATCAGATGAATATCACCTAAGACAACGCAATAAGATAGAAACATTATTTAGTTTATTGAAGGGGCAATACAATTTAGTGACGAGTAAAGCACGTAGTCTTCATGGATTTCTGAGTGGAATTTACGCCTCACTATGTGCATATCAATTAACCCATCAAAATAAGCCAACAATTCAAATTAAGGAATCATCGGCTTAAGCAGGATCCGGGTTATTTAAGAACCGAAATCATTTAATAATCACATTGTAGATAAAACGGATGATTAAACCTTATATTGAAACATTCTTGGTTGAGAAAGCTGTTCTCATTTAGGTAAGCGGATCGGCTTCAGAGTTTTTCAGCATGCGATAAATTTCGTCTTTCAGTTTTAGTTTTTTGCGTTTAATCGCATCGATATCATCATTGATATGATTGACTGGATCGAGTTCAAGCTGGCTAATCTGTTTGTCCAATTCACTATGTTCCTCAAACAGTCGGGCAAAGTACGGATTTTCCTCACGTAATTGCACAATTAAATCACGGTATTCTGGGAACATATATTTGATCTTTTTATTGCAGTCTTTGGTTTTCATAGGGATATTTATCACTCAAAAAATAAAAGAAAAAAGCAAAATATGCCCTAGTCCGCATTGATCTAACTCAAGCAGACCGGACATTAAAACGCATTACTTGAAATGCAGATGTTTCACCTCACGACGTAATTCCTGCACTTCATCAATGAGATCCAGCATCATGGCAACGGCACTAAAGGAAGCATCAAAATCACGCTGCAAACGGTAAGCCCGTTGTGCTCGAGTAATATCTTCCCCGAGGAAGGTACCAGGATGCGTTTTAGAACGGTTCGGCAAAATTCCATGTTCAATGAGTTGCATCACCCATTCCGGACTTTGGCCACATGCTTCAGAAAAGTGGAACAAATCAAAGGTACGATCATCCATGATTTCAGAGGGGATATAACCGTTGGAAAAGTTTTCTCTATATTGAATTGTAGTCATAGCTCTACTCCTTAAACAGCCAGGCTTGAGACATTCAGAAAGGAAGGTCGTCCTGAAGTAGGGGAATGCCATAATATTTTATGGCCGCTGCGCTGTGCCCTAACGGTATGGGATGCTAGTTGAACCAGCATCCTGCCTAGAAGAGGAACTCCTATCCTATGGAAATCCTGCTTGAACCTGAACAGCTCAGTCTGAGCAGGGAAACAAAGATCTAGGCGGGCATCTGTTTTTATAGTTTTATCTGTCATTTGCAAACCATCCGCTGTTTGCAACACACATTTACCCATGCCTATGAATTGAGGAATACATGTCGCATGAATACTCCGTTTCAGAGTCCTTAGCAGATTGAATTGCAGCTGAAGATAGATCATTGTGTGAATAAAAAATAACCGTCTTCAATTCATTATTATGAGTTTGCGCTAAGGGAAACAGTTTTTATTTGTACTTAATTGTTTCAAATCATAACCATTAAAAAAGCCCCTGAAACAGGGGCATGGAAAACTGACAAAAATTAGTATTTTACCCAGGTAACACTGCGTCCGATAACCGAAACGCCTACATAACCACGCAGGGTCAGGCGTTTGCCATTGGCGCTTAAACGTGCTTTACCTTTGTAAACTTTACCGCTGATTGGATCAAGTATCTTGCCATCATGGAATTCGCGAGGTTTTTTGGGGTCTGCCTTAAAATCCCAGATAAATGGCAAGCCAATAAATGGTTTATTCTTAAGCTGTCCTGGACATTTGCTACAGATTCCCAGTTTTTCTGCACCTGGCAGGCTACGGGTTTCTACGATAATTCCCTCATAGCTGCCATCTGGTTTTTTACGGATTTCGACATCAGCACGAGAATAACCGGATTGATCATCGATAGTCTTCCATTTCCCCAGTAGTGGATCTTCAGAAGCAAAGCTTAAACCTGCTGCTGTTGCCAATGTGATCCCCATCATTAAGCGACTTAAAATTTTCTTCATAACATGCCTGTTGATCAATGATTATTCGTATTAGATTTATTACTCTAATTTATTCATAAAATGTAACGAAATCAATAGCACAAAATGTGATGAGATTGGCATAAAACTAATGAATTCATGTGAATTATCACATGACCTAAAATAAAAAAGCTCCTAAGGAGCTTTTATTAATACTCTGAATTCGAAACTAGTTTTTAATCCAGGTCATATTGCGTCCGACCGGTGCACCTTCAGCACGACTATGAATGGCAAGATGCCTGCCATTATTTTTCAGGCGGGCACGAGCCTGATAAAGCTGACCAGAAACCGGGTCGAGCAGAGTGCCGTTAATAAATTCATTGCTATGCTCGGGATGACTACTCAGTCCCTTAAGCATCGTCAGTCCAATGAGCGGCTGATCCTTCAATGCGCCTTTGCATAGGGTGCAAGTCTGCTGTCGAGCTGCCCCTGGAATCTCACGAACATGCACAATTTTGGCAATATAGTGATTCTGAGCATCCTTACTAATCACCACATCTGCCAGGGAATAACCGGTACGGTCATCAATGGTTTTCCAGTGGCCAAGCAATGGATCACTGTTGGCGAAAGCAGATAGACTGATGGTGCTTACTGCTGTAAGAATGATAGAACAAAGCAGTTTGAATCTCATTGCCACATTACCCCATGCTATTGAAAATATATTTAACTTCTTAAAGGCATAAAAAAATTATGGGATTAATATAGCGTGAAAAATACACTAAATACCAGTCAATAATCACATTAAATTAAGAAAAATGAATATGAGTTAAAAATTACGTTCATTCAGCATGATGAGAATGAGTAAGTATTTACGTGATAAGGAATGGGATAAAGATAATGATTTTAAGCTGTCCAAGCCTTTGATCTGGCCAGACAGCTTGCAGATGAGAATTTATAAAAAATGAGATTTATTCGACTTTCACCCAGGATACTGTTCGTCCGAGCATGGGTGTACCTACATAGCCACGAAGCGTCAGTACATTGCCTCGGGAATTCAGAGTTGCCTTGCTTTTATAGACATTACCGGTTAGTGGATCGAGAATTGCTCCATTAACGAATTCATTTTTCTTTTCTGGATTTGGTTTTAGACCTGATAAGACAGATAGACCCAGAATAGGCACGTCTTTCAGTGCGCCTTTACATTTAGAACAGTGGGTATGTGCAGGACGATTTGGAATGGCATGGATACGAACAACTTTACCCTGATAAGTACCATTATTGAGTTTACTGATTTCAACATCAGCACGCGCATAGCCCGTTTTGTCATCAATGGCTTTCCATGTCCCCGTGATTTCGGCTGCATAGCTGAAGCTCTGCGCAGCACATAACATCACACCCATTAAATATCGAAATTTCATTTAAAATCTTCCACTTATTTTTTTTGATTTTTTTACTTTGAAAATACCGTTGATCTTCTGATTCTATCGGTGTGCAAATTTTAATCATGAGGCAAGCTTGAAATTAAGTACATTTGTCTTTTTTTTATGAGGAATTTTGGTCAATATTTTATGAAAATATAAAATGAAAAAAGCACTCAATATTGAGTGCTTTTTTTGAGTCGAGCAGGGGCTGTTATTAACTGAGGTGTTCACCAAACAGGCTCAAAGCTTCTTCAGCCGTAAAAATATAACGGCTATTACAGAACTGACAGTCCATCTCAATTGGATTCTGGAATTCTAAAGTTTCACGAACCGATTCTACACCAATCTGCTGTAAGGCAATCGCACAACGTTCTTTAGAACAGGTACAGCCAAACTGCAAATGTTCTACTTCTGGTAAGCGCACTTCTTCTTCGTTATATAAACGATAGAGAATTTCATTGGCCTCCAGAGTGACCAGTTCTTCTGTTTTTAATGTTTCAGTCAGCATGGTCAGACGTGGCCATAAGTCTTCATCGACACGGCGTTGTTCTTCTTCACTGTTACGCGGTAGCAGTTGAATCAGTAAACCGCCTGCACGATTGTTATCACTGGCCAGCACGATACGTGTCGGAATCTGGGCAGACAGGTCATAATATTGCATCAGACAGCCAGCCAGATTTTCCTGATCAAGCGGAACAATACCCTGATAACGTTCACCAAATTCAGGCTCGATATTGATAAACAGCACTGGATTAGTCAGTGATTTTAAAACTGTGCTGCTATCTTCTGCTGCCTGAAAGTGTGGATCTTCTTCATAATCCGCCAGTGCACGTACTTCACCGCGATGGTTACATTCAGCCATTGCCCATTTAAATGTGCCTGAAGCCTGAATTTGTAGGCTGATACGCCCTTTAATTTTCAGGGTGCTGGCCAATAGTGCAGTGGCGCTCAGCATTTCACCTAACAGGATTTTTACTGCAGGCGCATAGTCACGCTGGGTCAAAATTGTTTGTAAAGCTTCTTCAAGATGCACCACTTCACCACGAACAGGGCTATCTTCAATAAAAAAGCGTTGGCGTAAATCAGACATAAAATTCTCCATAACCCTGCTTTAATGGTGGCATTATTGTAAAACACAAGTTATGCCAGATCATCTCTTATGGCATCAATTCCTGAAGCGTTGTTGTCCTGTTGCGTGTCCGTATCCTGTTCTGGTGCTTTTTTTAGCTGATCCTGAGCAAGAAGATGCTCCAGTTCTGCCAGTGTATTCCTTGAGCCTGCGAAATTAAACGGACTCTCCGTATCCGGATGAAATTGACGATTGAGCAGTTTCTGATCATGAGTATGAAACTCATGGATCTTTTGTTGCGCCTGTTCTTCAGACAGTCCGCTCAGCTGAACTAGCAGACACTGACTTAGTTCTAGTGCAGAAGCATAGGTTTCTCGCCAGATTCGTTCCACGCCCAGCTCCTGAAGTAGATGGACATGATGCCGGTTACGTGCCCGTACCCATAAAGACATGTCAGGATAATTTAAGCGCAGATGTCGGACGGTCAGCAGTGAATCTTCAATATCATCAATGGCGACAATCACATGCTGAACCGTATCCAGATTTGCCTGAGCTAAAGCCTCTGGCTCAGTCGCATTGGCCTGATAGAAGGTAATACCGTAAGAGGTCAGCAATTCAGTTGCTTCGATATTGCTGTCCATTACACTGAATTTTTGCTGCTGTTGCAGCAAAATACGGGCAATGATCTGGCCAAAACGGCCAAAACCGATTAATAAAATTGGTGCGGTATTTGGTGGAAGGCTTTCAATGTCAAAGGTCGCTGCCAAATGATTTTGCCGATCCAGTCGTGGCAGAATCTGGTTATGCAATAACCAGTAAAATGCCGGTGTGAGTAGCATGGATAAACTTGCCATCCACATTAATGGAGAGAGCAGGGTTGGAGTAATGATCTGCTGCGAAAGTGCAATGATGAGTGCCAGAAAAGCGAATTCACCACTTTGTGCCACACTGGCAGCCAGTAGCGTACTGTTGCGCCAACTATGCTGATAATAACGTGCCAATCCTAAGGTAATCGCAAATTTAATCAGGATCAGCGAAAGTGTTCCGGCAATAATCAATACGGGTTGCGTCAGCACATCGGCAAACTGCAATGACATGCCCAGACTGATAAAAGCCAACCCAATCAATAAACCGCTAAAAGGCTGCAGACTCTTTTCAATCGAAATCCGGAAATCAGAATCTGCCAGTAACATACCGGAAAATAATGCTGCCAGGTACAGATTCAGTCCCAGCGTATCCATCAGGACTAGTAAGCCCAAGAAAATGACAATGGTAACAATGCTATGCAATTCATGACGACCACTTTTGGCAATCCAGCGATAGAGCGGCTGCATGAAATAGCGGTTACATAGAAATAAGCCAGTAAAGGTAGCCATCATGGCCGCAAAATAAGCTATGCCATGTTCTGTTGAACTGACCCCAGCAAAAAGCGGAATCGCTGCAATGATAGGAATTGCAATCAGTGCATGAATCAGGGTGTTGGCATAAGCGGATTGACCATAACTGGTCGCCAGTTGTTGCTGATTATTTAAAAACTGGGTCACCAACGTCATGGCAGAGAGGCTGCCGGCCAGTCCGATGACAATGCTGGAAACCAGATGCTGATCGAGAAAGAACCAGGCCAGCAGGCTCAAAATCAGGGCCGTGCTCAGTACCTGTAAAATGGCCATAAACCACAGGGGTTGCCCAAGCTGAAGAATTCGTTGTGGTCTGAGTTGCAGACCAATCCAGAACATTAGGGCCAACAGGCTGATTTGAATAAAAGTCTGCATCACCTCAGGAGCAGAGATCAGCGCTAAGGCACTCGACCCAATGATTAAACCTGTCAGTAAATAGCCCAGCACTGTTGGCAGTCTGAGTTTATGGCTCAGTGGCACCATGAACAGTGCAATCGCCAGAACCAGCGCTATTTGTAACAGTATCGACATTTTTCCGCCTTAAATTTTATTTTCATCCAGTCTTAAAGTTGAGCCTTTATCAAATGAAGATGGTCTCAATATTTTAGCTGAGTTCTTGTGGATCGATATCCAGTGTCAGCTTCATATTGGATGGCTTATCCTGTAACAGGTTTTGCCACCAGCTACGGACATAATAATGCAAACGGGCACGGTCTGCGGACAATAGCACCATATGGGATTGATAGCGTCCGGCTTTGCGTTCCATCGGGGCAGGAATGGGACCCCAGATGTCCAGCACCAGATCGGGATATTGCCTGAGCAGGGCAGCATGTTTCTGTAAGAATTCGGTATTTTGTGCCTGATCTTTGGATTCACAGCGAATCAGCACGGCATAACGAAAAGGAGGCATCTGGGCGATTTGCCGTTCGGTCAAAGTCTGCTTGGCAAAAGCGCGGTAATTTTCAGTGACTAAGGTATTTAGCAGCGCATGATCAGGTCTTAGGGTCTGTAAATATACATCCCCTTTATGTTCCCCACGTCCTGCACGACCTGCGACCTGTACGATCAATTGTGCTGTACGTTCTGTGGCCCGGAAATCAACGCTAAGAAGACCAGAATCGATATCCAAAATTGCAACCAGCGTGACATAAGGAAAATGATGGCCTTTGGCGAGCATCTGGGTGCCGAGCAGAATCGCAGGCTCACTTTTCTGAATCTTGTCATAGATTTTCTGCCAGCTGCCAACCCGGCTGGTTGAGTCGCGATCGACCCGGATCACTTCAAAATCTGGAAAAAGCTCATTCAGATGTTCTTCAACTTTTCCAGTCCCCATGCCTAAAGTAGCCAACTCCTGATGCTGGCATTGCGGGCATTGTTCAGGCATACGATGAATGGTGCCACAATGATGACAATGCAGATGCTGATAAGGTTGCCGGTGCACAGTGAAATTGGCATCACAATTCGGACACTGCGCCTGCCAACCACAACTGCCACAGATCAATACGGGTGCATAACCACGACGATTTAGGAAAATGAGTACCTGTTCTTTTTTAGCCAGGCGCTTTTTGATTTCTTCAATCAGATGCAGGCTGATGCCATGCTGCTTTGGTGCCACTTTTAAATCCAGAATATGGATTTTTGGCATTAGTGCTGTACCCGCGCGTTGATTCAGTTCCAGCACCTGCATTTTGCCTTGCTGCACCAGCGCATAGCTGTCAATGCTGGGGGTGGCCGAACCCAAGAGGACTGGACATTGCTGTAAATGTCCCCGGTACAATGCCACATCACGGGCATGATAGCGAAAACCTTCCTGTTGTTTAAAAGACAGGTCATGCTCTTCATCCAGAATGATCAAACCCAGATTCGGCATCGGTGTATAGATCGCAGAACGGGTGCCAAGCACAATGGACGCTTTACCGGTTTCAGCGGCTTGCCAGGCTTGTAAGCGTTTACTGTCATTCAGGCCAGAGTGAAGCAGGGCAATATGACAATGGAAACGAGACTGAAAGCGGCTAATCGTTTGTGGCGTCAGTCCGATTTCAGGCACCAGTACCAGTACCTGCTTGCCCTGTTTAAGTACCTGTTCCATGATCTGAAGATAGACTTCAGTTTTGCCACTGCCAGTCAGGCCATCAAGTAAAAAGGCCTGATATTGCTTGCGGTATTTCAGCACTTGCTGAATCGCATGCTTTTGTTCCGGATTGGCCGTTAATGGCATCTGGGCCAGTTGTACAGGTTGCGGGCTAAAATCCTGTGCTTCCAGTACACATTCGCAAATCCCTTTTTTTTCGAGCGCTTTTAAAGTCGCTGTTTCTATTCCGGCCAGATTTAAGAGATTCTCAGTTGTTCCCACCGGATGTAGTTTTAGAATCCGATAGGCTTCCTGTTGCCTCTCGGAACGGCGAACCTTGGCTTCAGCCTCATGATCCAGCAATTTCCAGTTTCGGGCCAGCAGGTTATAAGGTTTGCCCTGACGCAATAAGGTCGGCAAGGCAGTCTGGATCACTTCCCCGATAGGAAACTGGTAATACTGTGCTGACCAGGTCAATACACTTAAAACCTGGGAATTGATAATGGCACGGTCATCTAAAAGCTCGGTAATTGCTTTCAGTTTGAAACTGGGATCAATCGGAGCATCTAGCGGTAATTTTTCAGTAATCACGCCGACCAGATTTTGCCGGCCAAAAGAAACCGCGACTCGGGCACCCACTTCTGCCTGCTGATATTGTTCCTGACTCAAGCTATAGTCAAAACAGTCAAACAGATGCACCGGCACTGCAACACGAACACGATAAACAGGGGCAGTAACGGGAACAGAATTTGGCATAGTAACAGAGTGGGTCCTGATGAAATTTCGTCGTGCTCAAAGTTCAGTTATGTTAGAGTGAGCAGATAATTTATATTGAAGAATATGAATGATTTTGATGGTCTGACGCAACAGCGTTAAGCAAAATTTTGGAAAATTAGAGCATTACAATGCCTGCATATCAGTTTACTGCGCTTGACGCTTCAGGGAAGCAGCAAAAAGGCGTGCTTGAGGGGGATTCAGCACGACAAATCCGGCAACAGCTTCGGGATCAGGCGCTGATTCCGGTCTCTGTAGATCCGGTTGAGAAAAAAGACCAGCACTACCGTCGCAAATGGTTTGAAAAAAGCATTACTGCTTATGATTTGGCTCTTATGACCCGACAACTCTCGGTACTGGTCGCTGCCGCAATTCCGCTGGAAGAAGCTATTCGCGCCGTCGGCAAGCAGAGCGAAAAAGTTCATGTGCAAAATCTGCTGATGTCAGTACGTTCTAAAGTGCTGGAAGGACATAGCTTGGCTCAGGCGCTACAACAGTCTGGACGTTTTCCAGAGCTGTATATTGCCACCATTGCGGCTGGTGAACGTTCTGGTCACTTGGACCTGATTCTGGATCAGTTAGCTGACTATACCGAAAACCGTTTTGCTATGCAGAAAAAGATTCAAGGGGCGATGATCTATCCGATTATTTTGCTCTTGATGTCTTTTGCAATTGTGATGGGTCTGATGACCTATGTAGTACCGGATATCGTCAAGACCTTTGATCAAAGTAAAGATGCCTTGCCTTGGATTACAGTGACTTTAATGAAAGCCAGCGATTTTATCCGGATCGCGTGGCCATTTTTATTGATAGGGAGTGCGGTAGGTATTTTTCTTCTGGTACGGTTTTTAAGAACAACGGCTGGGCATTATGCTTTTGATCGCCTGACTCTGAAACTACCTTTATTCGGAAAATTATCACGTGGCATTAATGCTGCCCGTTTTGCCAGTACCTTATCAATTCTAACCCAGTCTGGTGTGCCGCTGGTGGATGCCTTACGCATCGGGGCAGCGGTAAGCAATAACTGGGTGATCCGGGATTCGGTTAATCTGGCTGCTGAAAAAGTCACTGAAGGTGGGAACCTGGCTACCCAGCTGGAACGTAGTGGTTATTTCCCCCCGATGATGGTACAAATGATCAAAAGTGGTGAAGCCTCGGGGGAGCTGGATCGTATGCTGGAACGGGCATCGACCATGCAGGATCGGGAAGTGACCACGCTGATATCAACATTACTCGCGCTTCTGGAACCGCTGATGCTGGTACTCATGGCCAGTATTGTGCTGGTAATTGTGATCGCGGTGATGCTGCCAATTGTCAATATGAATAATATGATTTAAATAACATGTGTAACGTCTACGAAGAATTGAAAGTGCCTGAAACTTTCTAAAGATGAATGAGAGATATTGAATGAAAAGGAATCCAAATCAAGCCAAAGCCCCTTCAATTACAGCTGTTAAACCTACCGTACGTGTGAGCCAGTTACGTGCCCATCGTGCCTCAGGTTTTACCCTGATTGAAGTAATGGTGGTTATTGTTATTCTCGGTGTGCTTGCGGCCCTAATTGTTCCAAATGTAATGGGACGCGGTGAAAAGGCTAAAGTGGATACCACAGTCATCAAATTGCAAAGTATTGCGGGTTCACTGGATCAATATAAGCTGGACAATGGCAAATATCCAAGCATGCAAGAAGGTGGTTTGGATGCACTGGTAAATCAGCCAGCAACAGCGAAGAACTGGCTCCCAGGTGGCTATGTGAAAGGAGGTTACCCAAAAGACAGCTGGGATAATGACCTGCAATACGTGATTCCAGGAACCAATGGTCGTGCTTTTGATTTGTACTCTTTTGGTGCCGATGGACAGGCAGGTGGGGAAGGAACTGATGCTGATATTTATTACCAACCTTAACTGATAATTATTATAAATTAGTAGGTTATTGAATATATCACTTCACTTGATTGATTGTTTCAATATTGGGTGAAGTGATAATAACTCTCAATCATAAAATATAATATAAATAACTGAATTTAATGCTATTACTATAATATTGATGATTTGATAGTTATAATAAGAATTATTCCCATATTTATCTATTACAATTATCGTAAAATGTGAATAAATATAGACTTTCTATTTACAAAAAATAGCTCATAATATTCTTAATGGCCCTTTTTTAGCCAAAGGAGAATGGTATGAAAGCATTAATATTGTCGGATGAAATAAACCAGTTTCATTGGTCGATGCTGAAATCTGTTCTTTTGGTTTTAAGCATTCTTCCAGCCAGCCAAGGAATTTTGCATTTATGGCAGACCACTGAAGGCAGCAGCCAGATTATGGTGGGTTTCTTTGCCATTAGCATGATGAGTACCTTATTCGTACTATGCTTCTGGTCAGCATTAAAAGCATCTGTCGTGCAGTTTAAACAAGAACAGGCTTCTGCATTTGAAAACGGTATTGTACAGATCTATCGTTATATTCCAATGTTGTCACTGGCGAGCATGTTGTCTTATCTGGTGATCCAGTTTTAATAACATTCTTAATAAATATATAGATAAAAAACGAGGCATGAACCTCGGTTTTTTATCGCCCCTCTCTTTTTAAAAGGGAGGTCGGGAGGGGTTTAGAAAATTAATCCCCCTTCTTGCGCCATATAGGACTCACCTTTTGCAAAGGGGGCTTTTGAGAGAACTATCTTCTAGACTTAAAGCTGATATCCACTTTACGTGGGCGGAAGCGCCAACCCAGTAATAATAACAATACGGAGAAAATCAATACTGGCCAGTCGCTGAGTTTCATGTAAAGCGTTTCACCCTGCATGGCGGGTAGCTCACCGCGGAGTATAGCTTCTTTATCCATGGGTGCACGTTTCACAATATGACCATTGTGGTCGATGAACGCAGTTACCCCAGTATTGGTAGCACGAATAAACCAGCGACCATTTTCCTTGGCCCGCATTTGTACCATCTGTAAATGTTGCTGTGGACCGGCAGTGCCAGTAAACCAGGCATCATTAGATACGGTCACCAGAAAATCGCTTTGGCTGGCATTACGACGAGTCAGGTTTGGATAAGCCACTTCATAGCAAATTGCCGCACCTAGAGGATGGTTTTTCACATTTAATGGTTTCTGGATATCCGCACCACGCGAGAAACCACTCACCGAAGGGTCGTTTTGCAGAGCTGGCAGTACCCAGCTAAGTGCGCCAGAAAGTGGAATATATTCCCCAAAAGGCACCAGACGCTGCTTCTTATACAAACCACTCGACTCATTACCGGTCGCCATGATGCTATTGTAATATTTTGGCGTGCCTGCTTCCTGTGACTCAGCCAGATCCCAGAACGGAATACCTGTGACCCAAGCTGTTCCAGATTTTTCTGCCTGAATTTTCATGGCATCCAAGAAAGGTTCGATGTCGGTCTGGAACATCGGAATCGAAGATTCTGGCCAGACAATTAGGTCACGTCCCCATTCAGTCTTGCTCAGATTGGCATAGATCAGCAGAGTTTTTACCTGATATTCAGTTAACCATTTCAGGTCCTGAGGGATATTGCCCTGAATCAGAGAAACAGTGAGCGGCTTTTCATTTTTTTCTTGCACGAAAGTCAGTTGTGCAGCACCCCAGGCACCCAATAACAAGAGTGCAGAAGGAACGATCCAGAAGACCCGTTTACTTAAAATTTCAACCAGTGCACAGGCTAGAACAATCACCACAAAGGACACCCCAAATACGCCAAATAAAGGCGCATAGGCATCCAGATAGAGCTCAGTAAAAGCATAACCTGCAAAGAGCCATGGGAAACCGGTAAATACCCAGGTTTTGGCCCATTCAAAGATCACCCAAAGTGGGGCGAAGGTAAGGGGTGTTTCCGGGAAAAATCGACGATAAATAAAAGTCTGAAGCGCAGTAAACAGTCCCATGACGATCGCCATGATCAGGATCATGATTACGCTCAGGAAAGCACTGGTATCGCCATACACATGAATAGAGGTATAGAGCCAGAATGCACCCACAAACCACAATCCAATCCCATAAGCCCAGCCAATCCCAAAGGCCTGTTTCGCACTACGACCACGGACGCAAGCATACAGTAAGGCAGGAGAGAGAATCGCCAGCCACCAGTAATGATAAGGTGCCAGTGCCAGGCTAAAAATAGCGCCGGCAAATAAGGCAATCAATACAGGATAAATTAAGGCTAGCTGCTTTTGCTGCTGGGCTGGATTTAATAGCTTATCGAAATATGCTCTCATTGGCGCACAGCTCGAATTAAACGAATAGAACGTGAATCTGCCTCAAGAATGGTAAATTGCCAGTTTTCCAGTTCAATCGTCTGACCTTCCAAATCATTTACCAGACCAATTTCTTGTAATAACAAACCGCCCATGGTTTCAACTTCATCATCGGAGAAATTGGCATCTAGCATATTGTTAAAATGCTCGATTGGCGTCAGCGCTTGTACTACCCAGGTATTGGCTGTCTTCGGGTCTTGATCCGGAACAATATATTGTGCTTCTTCATCCGCAATATCATGTTCGTCTTCAATTTCACCCACAATTTCTTCGAGAATATCTTCTAATGTCACCAGGCCTGAAGTTGTACCGTACTCATCAATCACTACCGCAATATGAGTCTGGGTATTTTTCAGCATACGTAGAACCTGATCCGAACGCGCACTTTCCGGCACAAACAGCGGCTGACGCATCAAGGCACGAATATCGACTTTGGAAGAAGGCTCGGTCAGGAAAGGAAGCAGATCTTTGGCCAGTAAAATACCAACTACATTATCCGGTTGATCCGATGAGAACACAGGGAATCGCGAATGCGCAGATTCAACTAAAACATGCAGAATTTCCAGAAGTTGGTCATCTTCCTGCAAGCTAATCATGGACGTTCTTGGCGTCATGACTTCACGAATTTTGGTGGCTGGCAGATCCAATACGCCTTCCAGCATTGCAACAGTATCGGGTTCTAAAAATCGACGTGAATCTTGTACTAATTTTAGCAGTTCGTCGCGAGTTTCGGGTGCAGTTCCCAGCCATTTACGTAAGCCGCGCATACCCCACGACGGGCCTGATTCCTCGTGCATGATCTTTCCTAAAGACTCTTAATATCTAAAAAAACGTGATTTTATCATACCGCAGAAAATACGCTTGTCTATTGTAATTATGCTGCGCAGACTTGATCGCGCGGGTCAGTATGGTTTTGTGAATTGGTTCAAAGCGCGGGCTGCAATGCGATAGCCGCTTTATGCTAAAATAGGCTAATCTTAAATTCCTGAGTCTGTCGATGTCTGAAGCCGAAATTACGCCAAGCCTGCAATTGAATACCCGTGGATTACGCTGCCCTGAGCCAGTGATGATGTTGCATCAAGCCATCCGTAAGTCTAAAGCTGGTGATGTAGTTGAAGTTTTTGCTACGGATAATTCGACCTCTTGGGATATTCCAAAATTCTGTATGCATCTCGGCCATGAACTGCTGCTTCAAGAAGAACGTCTGGATGAAAATGGCAATAAAGAGTTCCATTATCTGGTGAAAAAAGGCGGTTAAGAGATTTTTTGGGCAGATGAGTGATTTATTTGCCCATATTGTTGAAAGATTAAAATGAAAAGAAAGCTATTTTTTTTGAATACTTGATCTGCTTGAAGTTCCTGACTTTCAGAAAATAAAAATTTGATATTAAAGCCTCTTCCAGAATTACAGTGATGAATCGGAACCATGGCCAGACCAATGAATCTAGGCTGGATATAAATAATTCACTATAATGCCGCAAAAATATTT
Source organism: Acinetobacter sp. YH12235 (assembly GCF_013417705.1). NCBI lineage: Bacteria > Pseudomonadati > Pseudomonadota > Gammaproteobacteria > Moraxellales > Moraxellaceae > Acinetobacter > Acinetobacter sp. YH12235. The sequence continues at coordinate 48,745 of NZ_VPDL01000016.1, forward strand.
ATAACAATTAAAAATGATAAAAAATCATATCGCTCAAGTATTAGAGCAATTGGGTCTTAGCGCACAGAAGCGTGCTTTGCTTGTTCAGTTTTCCCATCAAAAACTTAATTCCGAAGTTTTTCTGCAACGTATTGATGGCCAACATGTCCTAAATCAGGGACTAAAGATTGAGCTGATTTGTGTGTCGACTAATGCCTTGATTCCCCTTAAAGAATTTATTGGAACTCAAGTAGCGATAGATCAGGTCACGGATCAAGGACAGTTATTTCGCAGTTCCGGAATTATTACTGCAGCAACTCAGGGACAGAGTGGTGCATTAGTGCTTTATAAACTCACCCTGGAAGATGCAACGTCGCTATGGCATAAACGCCGTAATAGTCGTGTGTTCATGGACAAGAGTGTCCGAGAGATTACTGAAATCTTATTCAAAGAATGGCAGGGTAAGAGTCCATTATTTGCGGCTGCACTTAAGCTGGATTTATCCGGTTTGCAGCAAACTTATGATGTACGTCCTTTTACTATGCAGTTGAATGAAAGCGACTATGACTTTTTAACCCGTTTATGGCGTAGTGAAGGGATTAACTGGCTGATTGATGAGTCTGAGCTTATAGTTGTGCATTCATCTGCAGCGATTGCAGCGCAAAAGCTTAGATTAATTGATGACAATAGCTACTACCAAGCTTTAAGCCGCAGAGCGATCCGTTTCCATCGTTCCAGTGCTACTGAACAAGAAGATAGCATGACCAGTTTTATTGCAGAACGACAGTTGCAGCCGACCGCTGTACATATCCAGCGCTGGCATGCCGGTCGCTTGAATCAGGAAGAAGGCATAGGTTCAGTACAAAGCAAGCACCAGCAGAGTCAGGTTCAGGATAATGCCAGCCTGGCATTGGAACAAGGCTGGAACATCAGCCCGGCATGGATCACTGATCTTAGGCATGCAGATCAGGCAACTCTAGCCTCGGATGCACAAATCGAGAAAATAAACCAAAATTTGCAGCATTTCTATGATGCACAGGCCAAACAATTTTTAGCAACATCCACGGTACGTGATGCCCAAGTGGGTTACTGGTTTCGGCTGGATCAGCATCCTGAAATTGACCAGCATCCAGCAGTAGATAAAGAATTTTTAATCATCTCTAGGAAATTTTATAACCAAAATAATTTGCCTAAAGACTTAAATGAGCAGGTTCATGCTTTAATTCAGCAAAGCTGTTGGCAGATGACAGAATCCAAGGACGCAGGTGAGCGTCAGGCCAACCAGCTAGTCTTGCAACGTCGCCATATTCACTTGGTTCCTGAGTATCAACCTTTATTGCAGCGGCCACAGGCCTATCCGCAATGCGCCAAGGTAGTCGGGCCAGAAGATGAAGAAATTTATGTGGATGAATGGGGGCGGATCAAAATCCGTTTTCTGTTCACTCGTCCGGATGACCATGCTCACGATGGTGGCGCAGGCAGCAATGACAGTGATACAGATTCAGCCTGGGTAGATGTTCTGACCCCGTGGGCAGGTATAGGTTATGGGGTCCGTTTCTTGCCACGCATTGGTGAAATTGTGGTCGTCGACTTTTTTGATGGCAATATTGATCGGCCTTTTGTGGTAGGTCGGATTCATGAAGGCCAACGTTCTCCGACGAAGTTTGATCAAAAAGGACAACTACCAGATACCAAAAAACTCAGTGGTATTCGCTCGCAAGAAGTACAGGGGCAAGGCTTTAACCAGTTACGTTTTGATGATACGACTGGCCAGATCAGTATACAGTTACATAGTAGTCAAGCTGCCAGTCAGCTCAATCTGGGTAACTTAAGTTATTCAAAAGAACAGGCTGAAAATGAAGGACGGGGTGAAGGCTTTGAACTTAGAACTGACCAATGGGGTGCAGTCCGTGCAGGTAAAGGGTTATTGATTTCGGCTCATAAACAGCAAGCTGCAGATGGTTCACATATGGATGCTGAACCAGCGAAAAGCCAGCTTGAATCAGGCTTGCAGATGAGCCAAGCACTGAGTGATGTTGCTGAAAACCAGCAAACTGATCCGCTTGAAATCTTTGAGACCCTAAAAAGCTTTATTGAGCACATTGAACAGCAAGATCAAGACAAAGCAGCTGCCTTTAAACAGGCAATCATGATTCTGACAGCACCAAAATCCATTGCGCTGAGTACTCAGCAGGATATTCATTTGTCTGCGGAAGGTCAAATTAGCCACCAGGCAGCGGACAGTATTAACCTAAGTTCGCAGAAAAAGATTATTGGTCATGCCTCTTCTAAAGTGAGTCTGTTTGCAGCCCAACAAGGCTTAAGAGCTTATGCCGCAAAAGGCAAAGTTGAACTACAGGCGCAAAATGATGGGATGGATATTATTGCGCGTAAAGGTATCAAAGTTGTCTCTACTGAAGATCAGATCGAAATTACAGCAGCGAAGGAAATTGTTTTAACTGCGGGCGGTTCTCAAGTTGAGATCAGTAGTGCCGGAATTTTGCCGACGACGGGTGGTCATTTTGAGATAAAGGCAGGACAACATCAATTTTTATCAGAGAAAAAGGTAATAAATGATATTCCTTATCTCCCTGCCTCGCATAATAGTTCCTATGTTTTAGAGTTCGATGTGCGACATAAAATAAACAATAAATTATTAGAAAGCTCTCCAATTTTTAGTCTTATCGATTCTAAGGGGAATGTACGAACAGGAGAGATTCCCAAAGATGGAATTATTAGAATTACCTCAGAAAATAAGGAAGAAGAATATACGGTTATGGTGCATAAATATGATGCAGAGATATCGGAGTTAGAAGAATGACTTATACGGCTCGTTTAAAAGTATCCTGTGATAATAAAGACCTTTTATCAAAATTAAGCTATACCTTACTAAATACGACAACTCAAAAAAGTTATGGAGGAAAAATTGATCCGAATGGTTGTACCAAAATCTATAATTGCAATAAATTAGATTTAATCTTTGTAGAGTTAATTTTAAATAATTCAAAAATTGCCAGAGTACGTGTTCCCGCACTAGAAAATGGCGAATTTAATAAATCGATATATAAATTAAAATCAACTACAGGTACAACAAAACAAGCAGAATCAAATAAAGTACCTGTTAAAGTTAAAAATGAATTAGAAATAGCACTTGAAGCTTTACATGGTACAGCACTTTACTTTAGTAATAACTTTTTAGATCATGATAGCTCCTTAAGAATTGCTTATATGAAAGCAATTAAAAAAATGAGTCATGATTACTTAAAGGATGTCGAAAATGGAAGAATGACTGTAAAAGACGCTTCGAAAGAGGCTCATACATTAAGAAATGATATTTTAGAACAGACCAGGAAAAAGAATTCTCCAATCGCGTTAGCAGTATCACAAAAAGAAAAAATAGCGGCTAAAAGTTTAGATCAATTCTTAGAATATTATGCATTGAAATTAAAAGATCCTGGTAAATGGAAAAAACTGAAAGATCAGTCAAGACAAACCTTGGATAATTATGTAAAAGCATCAATAGGTACAAGAAATTCATATTTTCAGGCACTTTCAACAGCAGATAAAAATAAAGTTTTTTATAGTGTAGTTAAAGGATCAGGGTCATCCCATGGAACCTTTGATAAAGCAGCAAAGTATATGAAACCACTAGGCAAAGTAATTGTCGTTATTTCAATTTCCTATGCTTGGTATGAAATTTATTCAGCTGAGAATAAAGAAAAGGAATTTTATAAAGAAGTCGCAACCATAGGCTCAGGAGTGGCAGCTGGCGCTGTGAGCGGCGCTATTGCAGGAGGAATTTGTGGCCCCGGGTCTCCCATATGTTCAACAGTAGGTGTAATAATTGGCGGTCTAGCGGGAGGGTATGGAGCATATAAATTAGTTGAAGCTTATGATGAAGAGTTGGAAGCTTTTACAGAATGGACTTTATTTTAATTCCAGTAGGTAGCCTGTATGTTTAAGTTTTTAAAAAGGTTAGTAAGAAAAGAAGCTAATAAAAATTTAGATACGAGTAATTATAAAACTAAAATTAAAAATTTTAGCTTAGAGCATGATCAGATTGTGGGCGTAAATATAGATGATGTAATAATAAAAATACCTTATATAGACATCGTAAGGATATCTATTATGGTTTATGAGGAAGATTTACTCCCTCAACCAATCTGGACTGTGCAAACAATAAAAGACATTATTGATATACCGAATGAATTAAATAATACAGATAAATTATTTTTTGAGGTTCTTAATAAAAAAATAGAAGGTTACAACTCAGTTCAAACCCAAGCAGAAATATTAAAAGCTATGAATTGTACCCATAACAGCCTATTTCATATTTGGCAGCGCCATGATGCAGATAAAATATTTAAATCTATTTAAAGCTAATTATTTCTTGCACACTAAAATTAAATGAAGTGATGAATAATTTTAGTTTTCTAGCGTCCTTTATCTAGTCAAAACTTCAAAGCGAAGTAATTCAATACTAAAAAAATTTAATGATGTTTATTTCATAATCTTATAAATCGCAGATTCAAATCCCAAGTGCAACACATTTGTAGTTAGTTGAAAAAGTTAGGTGTATTCATAGAATCATTAGACTTTTTCAACTCGCAATTGGAAAGCACACAATGAAGAAATACACCCAACTTTCTCAAGATGAAAGATACGAAATTTATGCTACTTTGAAAAGTAAAAGTTCAATCGCTACCCTTGCTCGGGAATTAGGACGTTCACGATCAACCATCTACCGTGAATTAAAAAGAAATACTGGGCAACGTGGATATAGAGCTCAACAGGCAGCTAAATTTGCAAGTCAAAGACGGTACCGTCCTTCATCATCAATGACAGCATTTGCCTTCGCTTATATTGATTATTTGATTGGTTTGGACTGGTCACCCGAACAAATTTCAGGTGCTTTAACACAACGCGGTTGGCTGGATGTACCTTCACATGAGTGGATTTACCAGTACATTTATCAAGATAAATCAAAAGGCGGTAAACTTCATCTACATTTAAGGCATCAGAAGAAATATCGAAAACGCGGTTACAAAAACACGGATCGTAGGGGTCAAATCATTGATAAAACAAGTATTTACTGCCGAGACCAGGTCATTGATCAACGACAACGTTTAGGAGATTTCGAAGGTGACACGGTAATTGGTAAACATCATAAAGGAGCTTTATTGACCCTCGTTGATCGAAAGAGCCTGTACGTACATATTGTTCATTTAGGGCCAACGAGAGAATCCTCTAAAACGATTACTTGTGCATTAGATCGTTTACGAATGAGCCATGCTTATAGTGTAACATTTGATAATGGAAAGGAATTTGCCGAACACAAAAGAATTACTGATGTCGGCATAGATACTTATTTTGCTGATCCTTACAAGTCTATTCAGCGAGCTAGAAATGAAAATACGAATGGTTTAATCCGGCAATATCTGCCAAAATCATCATCGTTTGATGGCGTGTCAAACGAACAAATAGAGCAGATAGAATTTGCACTCAACCATCGTCCTAGAAAAACACTAGGTTGGTATACACCGAGTGAAGTTATGGCTGGTTTTTATACTGTTGCACTTGCCGCTTGAATCCGCCAATATAAAAAAAGCCTCTAAAGTAATTAATTATTTTAGAGGCTTATGCAAGCTAATTAAGCATTACATATTCGGGTAGTTCGGACCACCGCCACCTTCCGGTGTTACCCAGGTGATATTCTGAGATGGATCTTTGATGTCACAGGTCTTGCAGTGCACACAGTTCGCGGCGTTGATCTGGAAGCGTTTCGAACCGTCATCATTTTCCATGATTTCATACACACCTGCCGGGCAGTAGCGCTGTGCAGGCTCATCCCATTTCGGCAGATTCACATCTACCGGAATCGAAGCATCAGTTAACTTTAAGTGCGCAGGCTGGTTTTCTTCATGCACCGTATTCGATACAAATACTGAAGACAGACGGTCAAAGGTCAGCTTGCCATCCGGTTTTGGATAGTTCGGCTTGAAGTTCACTGCATCGACCGTTTTCAGAGTTTTAAAGTCTGGCACCAGATCATGTAGGGTGAACGGCACTTTAAACACGTTCTGGTCGATGAAGTTGAATGCACCACCCATCCATTGACCGAACTTGTGCATTGCCGGGCCAAAGTTACGTGCGCTATACAACTCTTCTTTCAGCCAGCTATTGTTGAACTTGTCTGTATAAGATGTGAGTTCTTTAACAAAGAAGTCTTCGCCTTCGGTCACACGCGCAATCGCCAGATCACCACCTTTTTCTACACCGGCAGCAATCGCTTCAAAGACTGCTTCGCCACACAACATGCCTGATTTCATCGCAGTGTGTGAGCCTTTGATTTTGGCAAAGTTCAGGAAGCCTGCATCATCACCAATTAAAGATCCACCCGGGAAGGTAAATTTCGGCAGGGAGTTAAAGCCACCTTTAGTTACTGCACGCGCACCATATGAAATACGCTTGCCGCCTTCCAGGTACTGTTTGATCAGTGGGTGGGTTTTCCAGCGCTGCATTTCCATAAATGGATACATGTGTGGATTTTCATAAGAAAGATCCACGATCATGCCTAGGGTTACCTGATTGTTTTCAGCGTGGTAGAGCCACCAGCCACCTGAAGAACCGGTTTCAGATAAAGGCCAGCCTGCACCGTGCATTACCAGGCCTGGTTTGTGTTTCGCTGGATCGATTTCCCAGAGTTCTTTAATGCCGATCCCGTAGTGCTGCGGATCAGCATCTTTATCCAGATTGAATTTTTGGATCAGGCGTTTACCTAAATGACCGCGACAGCCTTCAGCAAAAATGGTGTATTTGGCATGCAACTCATAACCTGGTGCAAAGTTATGCGTCGGTTCGCCATCTTTACCAATACCCATGTCACCGGTTTGGATACCTTTCACCGTACCATCTTCATGATACAGAATTTCAGAAGCAGCAAAGCCCGGGAAGATCGATACTTCCAGCTCTTCGGCTTTCTGGCCTAACCAGCGCACCACGTTACCCAGTGAGATCACGTAGTTACCATCGTTATGCATAGTTTTAGGCACCATCCAGTGCGGTGCTTCTTGTGATTTTTCATCTGAAAGAAGGAAGAAAGTTTTGTCTTCTGTCACTGGCACATTTAAAGGTGCACCTTCTTCTTTCCAGTTCGGGAATAGTTCGTTCATGGCACGTGGTTCAAGCACAGCACCCGAAAGAATATGTGCACCGACTTCGGAGCCTTTTTCTACGACACAAACGGACAGATCATTTAAATTGTTTTCAATTGCAAGTTGACGGATCTTGATTGCAGCAGACAGGCCGGCAGGACCCGCACCTACGATCACAACGTCAAACTCCATCGATTCACGTTCGATGTGTTCCATGTAGGACTCCTCATATTTCTATTCGGTGGCAACCATAATCGGATGATTGGGTGCTGCCATGAGTGTTCTGAATTCCTAGACACAAAAATAGTAGTGTCTTTAAGCATCTGGGCTAGTATAGTTTTAAACCCAGGTTAAGCCAATTGGCTGAAACATATTATTTTTCCGTCATTAAGGTCTTCTTTATATGAATAAGTCAGCACCCGATAAAAATCCGACGAAAAAAGTAGCTTCTAGCGATGATAAAAATTTAATGGATATCGCACAATACTTAAAAGATGCACAGGGCAGTCACAAAAGGTCAATCCCGCCTTTGGATCAATGGCAGCCAAAGCATTGTGGCGCAATGGATCTCAAGGTTTTGGCCAATGGAGAATGGTGGCACGAAGGTCAATTGATCAAGCGTCAGCCGATGATAGACCTGTTTTCCACGGTACTCTGGAAAGAAGAAGGAAAATTCTATCTAAAGACGCCGGTTGAAATGATTGAAATCGAGGTCGAAGATGAACCTCTGTTTGTAAATCAGGTCGATCAGGTCAAGATTGAAGGCAGGACTTACCTGCAACTGACCACCACGACTCAGGACATCATTATTGTCGATAGCGAACATCCTATCTTTATGCGTCAGTATCAGGATGAATTGCGCCCTTATGTGCATGTGCGTTTTGGAATCAATGCGCTTATTCAGCGGGCTGCTTTTTTACATCTGGTGGAGATGGGCGAGCTTGGTGAAAATGCTGCTGGAGAGACGGTTTTAAGCTTGAAAAGTGGTGATTTAGACTTGCATTTAAGCACCTGAGGTTTAAGCTTTGTCGCAAGGTCATTTGAAACAAGCAACTAGCAACGTTATGAGCGCTATCCAACCGATTTATCCCTTAGTAGATCCCATGCCTAAAGCCAGTGCTGATGCACCTATCGGGATTTTTGATTCTGGTGTGGGAGGGTTGTCGGTTGCTTTGGAAATTGCCCGGTATTTGCCCAATGAACGCTTTGTTTATTATGCCGACACGGCTTACGTACCTTATGGGCCCCGTAAAGATCAGGAAATCCGTGACCTAACTGCGCGAGCGATTGAATGGCTGTATCGTGAAGGCTGTAAAGTTGCAGTCGTTGCCTGTAATACCGCTTCTGCATTTAGCCTGGATTATTTACGTGAGCATTATGGTGAAAACTTTCCTATCATTGGACTGGTGCCAGCGCTCAAACCTGCAGTCCTCAATACCCAATCCAAAACGGTGGCCGTTCTGGCCACACCTGCAACCTTTCGTGGCCAGCTGATTAAGGATGTCATGACCCGTTTTGCCGAGCCGGCACAGGTCAAAGTAATTCCGGTGACCTGTCTGGATCTGGTGCCTTTTGTAGAAGCCGGTCAGCAGATGAGTCCTGAGTGTCTGGCGACATTAACTCAGATTTTACAACCGGTTGTTGATCAGGGTGCTGATTATTTAGTGCTAGGATGTACACATTACCCCTTCCTAAAATCGTCAATTCAGTATATTTTTGGTCAAAAGCTGACATTAATTGACTCAGGATTCGCGGTTGCGAGACAAACGGCCCGAATTTTGATCAAAAATGGGTTATTATTTGAACATGAGTGCAAGGACAGTCTAAAAATCCGACTTGTGGTTAGTGGTCAAAATGCTGAACAGCTCCAGCCGATTTTAGGGCATCTGATTCCAGCCGATATTAAATGGCAGGTCAGCAATATGGAGACAGAAGTCAGCTAGGCGACCGTCACTCATCTTATAATTTTGAAAGATATATTTTTATACTGGGGTCGTCATATTGTGTCAGGGCAGGGTTTAGCCGGCCAGATCAATGTGCAGTAAAAGAGGATAACCAATGCTCGATAAACGTTATCAGGTGTTTATCTCCACCTCTGGTGCAGAAATGCAGCCAGAGCGGATCATCTTGTCACAAACTTTGGTCGGCATGGGTTTCTTTTCCTGGGGGCTGGAACAACGCACTCCTTTAAATACTGCATTTGCACGTCGCCAGATTGATGATTGTGATTATGTGGTGATTCTGCTGGGTAGCCAGTATGGCGAGCAGTCGGTTTCCGGTGTAGGTTATATGCATCTGGAATACATTTACGCTGTGACCAAGCAGAAACCGATTATTGTGTTTATGCATGAAGATCCGGCTTCACGTGATCCTTCCTTGCACGATGCGAAACCTGAATTACAAGAAAAATTTAAAGAATTTCGTCAGTTATTGCAGCAGGAAGCTGATCAGGTCTTTTGCTATCGTACCTTGCGCGATCTGGAAATGGCGGTACGTTTGAACATGCCGCAAATGCTGGAACGTTATCCGGTAAGTGGCTGGGTACGTCCTCAGAATACTCAAGCCTTGCATGACGAGATTGACCAGCTCAAAGCTAAAGTGGCCCAACTGGAACGCGATGGGGGGACACGTGAAGTGGATCCTTTCCTGAGCCTGCCGAAAGTGTCTATGCATGAAGTTTTCTCCTTCGAATACCGTATGCATGCTTATCAGGATGGTAACTTTAAAGAGCTAAAAGTTCAGAAGAGACTGACCTGGGCACAATTGCTGGCTATTCTCGGCTCTACATTCATTAATCCGACGCCGGAGGAATTTTTCTCCAAGCGTATGAATGAGTATTTGAATGAAACCGGTCTGGAAGATGCACGAGCGGAAATGCCGCGCGCGCATGCTGTAGCCCGTGCCCAGATTAATATTCGCGCCTTGCATAGCCTGAAATTGCAAATGCGCCAGAATGACTGGATTGTACCGTCAGGCCGTGATGACCGTCAGCGTCTGCTTTGGCAGATTACGCCTAAGGCACAAAAACTGCTGGACAGTAACTTGCTGGATAAAGATCGTACTTTTCAATATAAGTCAGTGTATTAATCCATATAGAGAATAAGTAAAAAGCTGTTAAAGTAAGCGGGTTGATACCACGACGGGCGTACTGCATGTTTTCTACAGCTAAACCAAAAGTTACGATTATATTGGCAAATTTAGGCACACCCGATGCACCGACTGTGCCGGCAGTACGCGATTTCCTGAAGCAGTTTTTATCTGATCAGCGTGTCATTGAAATTCCCAAGCCGATCTGGCAACTCATCCTGCGTTTATTTATTTTACCGTTCCGTCCCAAGCGAGTTTCCCAGGCTTATGCACAGGTCTGGGGTCAGGATTCACCGATGCGTGAGATTCTGCTGCAGCAGGTGAGTCAAGTAAAGGCCAAACTCATTGAACAATATCCGCAATTTGAACTGAATGTGGTGCCTGCCATGACCTATGGCAATCCCAATATTCAGGCTGTCCTTGATCAGATTTCGGTTCAACCGCAAGATCACATTATTCTGTTTCCGTTATTTCCCCAGTATTCAGCGACCTCTACCGCACCTCTGTATGATGCAGTCGCAAAATGGGTGCTGAAACAGCGCAATTTACCTGGTTTGTCGATTATCCGCGATTATTATCAGCATCCCTTATTTATTCAGTCACTGGCACAAAGTGTTCGGGATTATCAGGCGATTCATGGGCAGCCGGAAAAACTATTGATGTCATTTCATGGTATCCCGCAGCCCTATGCCGATAAAGGTGATCCTTATGCGGATCGTTGCCGGATTACAGGCAAACTGGTTGCAGAAGCCTTAGGTCTATCTGAAGATCAGTATGCAATTAGTTTCCAGTCCCGGTTTGGTAAACAGGAGTGGGTTAAGCCTTATACGGATGCCTTAATTGAAGAGTGGGGCAAACAGGGCGTGAAATCAATTCAGGTGATGAGTCCGGCTTTCTCGGCCGACTGTTTGGAAACACTGGAAGAGCTGGCTATGGAAAATGGGGAGACCTTCAAGGCCAATGGCGGGGAAAGCTACAGTTATATTCCGGCTTTGAACAACCGTGAAGATCATGTGCAATTGCTCAATACGCTGTTACAGGCTAATCTTGAAGCATTGAATCAGACGCTTGCCCATTAATCTTTTGAGGTTTCTTATCCTATGTTACAAGTCAAAATTGTTCCTGTGACTGCATTTCAGCAAAACTGCTCGATTCTTTGGGATAGCGACAGTAAAGAGGCTGTTTTGATTGATGCAGGGGGCGAACCTGAAAAATTAAAAGCGGAAGTAGAAGCACTGGGCTTAACGGTCAAGGCTTTATGGCTGACTCATGGCCATCTCGATCATGCTGGAGCAGTTGGTGCTTTAAAAAAAGTTTGGGATGTGCCGGTGATTGGTCCGCATAAGGACGATGCATTCTGGCTGGATATGATTCAGGAAGTGTCTACCCGTTACGGTTTTCCGATTCCGGAAAAAGTAGAAGTCACGCAATGGCTGGAAGGTGGAGAAGTTCTCAAGCTGGGTGATGAAGAGTTTGAAGTGCGTTTTGCTCCGGGTCATACCCCAGGTCATGTGATGTTCTATAACAAGAATCATGCTTTGTTATGGACAGGGGATGTACTGTTTAAAGGCTCAATTGGACGGACAGATTTTCCGCGTGGCGATCACCAACAGCTACTCGATTCAATCCAGCGCGAATGTTTTAGTCTGCCGGATGAAACCCGGTTTATTTCAGGACATGGTCCGATTAGTAATATTGGTTTTGAAAAACAGCATAATCCTTTCATTGCGGGAAAAGCCGGTTAAAGTAGGTGAAAAGATCAGCCTAGCTGGTCTTTTTATTTGCTAAAAGGATTATTTAAAGACTGACGGGTTTGTGCGTAGATCAGCCAAGTCATAATGGCAAGGAGAATTCCAACAACAATAAATAAGCCATCCTGTTGGAAAATGCCTATTCCTAATGACAATATCGCAAGTATTCCTACCCCAATTAAAATGATCTTTAGAATAATGTAGCCCATGTTCTTGCTCTAAAATAATGTGATATTTCTGCGTAAGAACATAGTATTAAACTGGCATATGTGCTGTTAACTTGTGTTGGTTTTCTACAAGCCTTTTATAAAAATCATGTGATTATTTAGGATATGCTTAATGTGATAGGATATTTTAAAAGGTTCAGTCTTCTTCAGAAGATTCAGCTGCGGGAGCATCTTGGGTTGGCAGTTTGTATTCCTCACTGGCCCAAGCGCCTAGATCAATCATTTTGCAGCGTTCCGAGCAGAAAGGACGAAATTCATTATTTTCCCAAGTGGTCAGTTTGCCACAGCGTGGACATTTTAAAGTGGTCGGCATCAGCACACTCCCTAGAAAAATAAAGCTTCGATTAGGCAAATATAACTGCACTTGTTAGACTTATACAGTTTTTATTAGTTTGATCTGATTATGTCGATTCGTCAATTTCAAGCACAGCGTATGCATGCGCCTCGTGATTTCCAAAGTATCAGTTCTGAACCGGTTTGTGTGGAAATCGGTGCGGGCAAAGGTAAACACGCATTGCTCTTTACCCAGACCAATCCGAACAGCAAGCTGATAGCGATCGAGCGGACTCGAGAGAAATTTTTGGCCATGCAAAAACAGCATGCGCTGGAAGGACAGCCGAATTTACAAACGGTTCATGCCGATGCTTTGCCGTGGATTGTGCATGCACTCTATCCAGCACAAGTCGAACAGTTTTTTATTTTATATCCGAACCCTGAGCCGCATAACCCGGCGCAGCGCTGGTTGAATATGCCATTTTTTGAGTTTTTATTATCGCGTTTAAAAACTGGTGGCACGATCACTTTAGCGAGTAACATTCCTGAATATATTGAGGAGGCAGAGCAGCAGGTTCAAAACCTGTGGAAGCTGCCTTTTGTTAAAGAAGTCATTGGCCAAGACTCGGCAAGAACTCATTTTGAAATTAAATATCTAAAGCGTGGTGAGTTGTGCCAGCAATTGATTATTAGTAAACCGGAAGGCTATACAACGCGTTTTGATGAGTTTCAGCCGTTACAAGGGCAGAATGCGAGTTCGGCGGAATAAGCCATGACGAAACGCATTGCAATTGTGGGTGCTGGCCCGGCAGGCTTGATGGCTGCAGAAGTTCTGAGCCAGTCTGATTATGAAGTTCGTGTGTTTGAACAGAAGCCTTCGGCTGCCCGTAAATTCCTGATGGCTGGGAAAACCGGCCTAAATATTTCTCATGCCGAACCCGTCGAGCAGTTTGTGCAGCGTTATGATCAGGTAGACTGGTTAGCGCCTTGGATCAAACGCTGGGATGCGATATGGATTCAAAACTGGATGAAAGATCTTGGCATTGAACCTTATATTGGTTCTTCAGGTCGAGTTTTTCCTACAGAAATGAAAGCCGCTCCACTATTGCGTGTCTGGTTAAAACGTTTAACTGAGCAAGGGGTACAATTTCATTATCGTCATCAAATTCTAGATCTGAAAAATCATCAGCTACAGATCCATGATTTAAAAAATGATTGCGCATTCACAGAAAACTTTGATGCGATTGTTTTGGCTTGTGGTGCAGTGTCATGGTCAAAACTCGGCAGTGATGGGAAATGGCAAGCATGGCTTGATTGCAGCGAGATTGAACCTTTTCAAGCCAGTAATGCGGGTGTGGAATATCCATGGTCCAAGTTTATGCAGCCAATCTTCGGTCAGCCCCTAAAACGGGTCGAGGCTTGGGTTGATGGCGGTGACAAGACCATGGGAGATATCGTGATCAGTCACTATGGTCTGGAAAGTGGTCTAATCTATAAACAGGACCGGGGACTGCGTCAACAGCTGAAACAGGGTCAGCCAATGCAGCTGAATCTGGATCTTTTTCCGGATCAAACCTTAGAGCAGCTGGCTAAAAAATTACAGCCAAGTAAAAAGCAGTCTTTGAATAATATCTGGCGGAAAGCAGGTCTGGATGGTGCAAAAGCTGCTCTGGTGCGTGAACTGTTACCAAAGCCACTTTGGCAAAATGCTACTGAATTAGCACAGCAGATTAAGCAATTGAAAATTCCTTTAACAGGTTTCCGTCCTATACAGGAAGCGATTAGCTGTGCAGGTGGTGTTAAACGCGAGGTTCTGTCAGAGCAGCTTCAGCTTAAATCCAATCCACATGTGTTCTTATGTGGTGAGATGCTGGACTGGGATGCGCCTACAGGGGGTTACTTGCTGACAGCCTGTTTTGCCACTGGACGAGCAGCCGCAGAAGGGGTGCAGCAATATTTAGTTCAAGCTCAATAATACGCATTCTTCAGAAAGTGAAAGTTAAATCTTAGAACTGCATATAAAATTTCAGGAAGCGTCCGCTTCCTGAAATGTATTATTTATTGTGCTGGGGCTTTATTTGCGGTGGTCATCTCCGGATATTGCGAACGCCAGCGTTCCAGTTGCTCTTGGGCATGTAGATATTTGCCCAGACCTTTTACATTTTCACTGGCTTCATTTACGGTAGAGGCCTGAGATTTCGGACTATTCACCAGTTTTTCCTGATGTTCCCAGTATTGATACATCAAACCCTGAATATAACGGCCCTGTTCAGTTTTAAGCTCCAGATCTTTGAGCATATTTAGCGAAGACTGGACATGATCGCGTTGACGTTGCTGGACAAATTCCGGAGTCAGATTGTCATCATTGCGCATGCCATTGAGCTCAGCTTCCAGATCCGCGCTCATTTCCTGGAAACGTTCTTCATAGTCATTCAAGACAGCAATATCATGGGGATCATCTTCCGTTTTAGGGAAGTTTTTCACGGGTCCAGTTTTCAATTCCTGCATGATTTCCTCTGATGCAGAGTCTTCCGTTGCCTGCTGTTCTACAGATTGTGAACTTTTCTGGTCACAGGCCATCAAAAACATGGCGGCAGTGAAAAGTGCAGTTCGTGACATCAATTGAATCATGTGCATGATTGAATCCTGTTCCTAATTATTTTTCTTGAATACATAAACATAGGTGACATAAGGGAAATTAATCATATCTTCTGCACCCTTGTCCGTATAGTTTTTGATAATTTGTTCGAATTGCTGCTTGAGCTGCTGTTGCTGTTCTTTTGGTAGTGCCGCAATAAAGCTGGTTGACAATAAGCGTTTGGAAACCACCTGCTCGACAGGGCCATGCTGTAGCTGTTGCATTTGCGTTTCAGCATAAGGCTGAAAGAGATTCTGTTCTTCAAATACTTTACGCCAGGCACCACTATGATAGCGTGGTGTATCGCCTTCCAGTGGTGCAATGCAATCTGCCAGAGCTTTGACCCAGTCGACTGTGATATCACGCTGGTTCCAGACCAGTACCAGAAAGCCTTGAGGTTTAAGTACCCGATCCAGCTCCTTTAAGGTTTTCAGATTGGCAAACCAGTGAAATGACTGTGCACAAAACACGGCATTCACGCTATGATCGGGCAGAGGAAGCTGGTGGCTCATCCCTTCGAGGGTATGAATATCCGGATGTGCCAGTTTTAACTGGGCCAGCATCTCAGGGACAGGATCAATGGCGATGATGTGACTACTGAGTGGACGCAAATAGGGAATAAATTTACCTGTTCCTGTTCCCAAATCGACAAGATCTGCATCTACAGGCAATGACAGTGTCTCGGCAAGCCATGGGCTAAGATCTGCCGGATAGTCAGGACGTACCTGCTGATAAAGCTCAGCAGCTGCACTAAACCCCTGTTGAGCTGCAGGATGCAGTGATTGTGTCATATTTTGCGCTTTTTAATCTTTTTCATCGATATAAAATAGCATATTCACTTTTTCGGCCCTATTCATTGAGTGAATTGTTGCCGAAAAGTTAGATTCACCAGCACGGGAAAGTTATGGATAAGCAGATTGTTTTTGAAGATGAGCATATACGCGCAATTTTTATGCCGGGGTCATCTTCAGAATTGATTTTTTCATTTGGAGATTTGATTACCCGTGCCAAGGGCTTGAGCATCAATGCCGAAAAATCATTAGCGAAATTTGAATTTAATGTTTTGGGAATCATGCCCAAACATAAATCCTGGTTTCCAAAAAGTTCCATGTGGAACATGTTGCAAGCCATTACCGAGCTGATTGCACCGTTTCAGCAGCGCATTGCCTATGGTGGCTCCATGGGTGGCTATGCTGCGATTAAATATTCCAATCTGCTGAATGTTCAGCGAGTGGTCGCGATGGTGCCGCAATATTCGATTGATCCGGAAGATGTCGAAGATGCCCGCTACAACATGTTTTACCAGCCCGAGCTGAATGAAGGCATGCGGATTGAGGCAGAAGATGTCAGTCCGGAACGGGAATATATTCTGGTATATGACCCGTATTGCACCGAAGACCGGGTACATTACCTGAAACTAGAAGCCGTACTTCCGCAGCATCATGTACTGCATCTGCCATTTACCGGCCATGACGCCATCGCTGTTCTGGCCAGCTCCGAGCTGCTGTATGACTTTTTATTGCATGAATATGATGAAAGTTATTTCTACCAGAAAATGCGCCGGGTCAAAAAAAACAGCAAGTTCTATTATCGCAAGGTGATTGAGAATATCCTGCCGAGGCATCGTTTTGCTTTAGGACGTATTCTGAAAAATAATGATCTGCTGCTGGATACCCAGTTTTTTGATGCAGCGCAAAAACAGGTGATTTTGCGTGAATTGCTGAGTAATAAACAGGTCGATCAGCAGGATCTGCTTAAGCTCGGAATTCACGTCAATCTGCCGCAGGAAAAGCGCCAGTTATTGCTGGATGCCTATGGACATGCACTGGTCTTTAACGTCATCAGCAACAAGATCGAAAGCTATACCGGTGATGCGATTGCACTGAACCATAAATTCCTGATTCCAATCTATGCCAAAGGTAATGGCTTGCTGACCATCAATCTGAATGATGAACGTTATCTGGTAGTGATGAATGACCGGCATATCATGAAACTGGTCAAGGAGCAGGATGAATTAAATGTAGGCATGCATCCGATTATTATGAAACGCTATGCTGATTTTTATATGTTCAGCTATAAACATCTGAATTTGCATACAGATGAATACGGCGCTTCCGGTTTCGTTGACGCAAGTGACAAAAATACACAGTTTGTGACACGAAGTGAAATGAACTAACCAAAAAATTTATCTAAAAAACAAATACTTGACTTATGTTTGCTAAGGCCTAATATGGTCTTAGGCGGTATGAAAAATAGTCACACCGCTCCCGGTTGTTTATATGACAAGGGAGTAAATATATGCAATCCAAACAAGTTACAAGTATTTGTTTTATTCTTGGACTGATGCTGCCTAATTTTGCACACGCGGAAAGTGTGCATCCTGCAGTGATCTTGCTCAGTTCTTCTCTTATTTTTCTGATCTTTCTCAGTGTATATGTGATTTATAAGGTGCGCCGTTCTCTGCGTAACCATATTGATAAGTCTGTAGATTAACCACTTCTGACAGTAAGTTGCTTGAAAACCCTGCAGGACTTGTTTTAAATGGCAATCAAAATAAATTGTCAAACAAGGTTGAGGGTAAAGCCATGAAAGCCGCTTATTTAGATTATGCTTCTTTAGACCAACAGGATTTGGACTTTCAGGCACTACATGCAGTATTTGATCAGCTGGTCTTATACCCGGCCACATCGGCTGCTGAGATTCAGTCTCGTGTGGCTGATGTCGATGTCATCATTACCAACAAAGTTATGATTGACGCGGCAACCATCCAGCAATGCCCTCAACTGAAACTGATCCTGATTTCTGCTACGGGCACCAATAATGTCGATCTGGCTGCGGCCAAGGCATGTGGCATTGTGGTGTGTAACTGTCAGGCTTATGGCACCTCTGCCGTCGCTCAGCATACCCTTATGCTGATGCTCAATCTGGCCACTTCATTTTTAACCTATCAACGTGCAGTACAGCAGGGCGAATGGCAAAAGGCCAGCCAGTTCTGTCTATTGGGTGCGCCAATTGTAGAATTGGCAGGCAAGACCTTAGGTATTGTTGGTTATGGTGAGCTGGGCCATGCAGTTGCCAGACTGGCAGAAGCCTTTGGCATGAAAGTACTGATTGCAGCTTTGCCCAACCGTCCAGCAGATGATTCCCGTATTCCATTTGCAGAGTTATTGCCACAAGTGGATTTTTTAAGCCTGCATTGCCCTTTAACGGAAGATACCCGTCATTTAATCAGTCATGCCGAATTGGACGCGATGAAACCAAGTGCATTTTTAATTAACTGTGCGCGTGGTGGAATCGTCGATGAACAGGCTTTGGCTCAGGCCTTACGCGAAGGCAAAATTGCCGGTGCTGCGACGGATGTGCTTACCGTGGAGCCTCCGAAAGAGGGAAATGTATTGCTCGATGCCTCAATTCCTAACCTGATCGTTACACCGCACAATGCTTGGGGCAGCGTTGATGCGCGTCAACGCATTGTGGATCAGATGGTGGAAAATGTAGTAGCCTTTAAGCAAGGCCGGCCTATCCGTCAGGTAAATTAAAAACTGCCAAATAAAAACTAAATGCTGATTAAATTCGATCAGCATTTTTTTCGGTTTTCTGGCGTAATATATTTATCTAATAGCTTTAAAAATTCACTCTGAACCAGTGCAGACCGGGGGTTAAATATAATTTCCTGATAGACGCGCTTAAATTCGGGTACCCGTTCATCGGGACGCTTGTCATAAGATGTTCGATAATGGGTTTCAAACATATAAATCAGATGATTCTGCGAAAAATAAGCAGTTCGATAGCTATAAATGTCATCTCCTTGAGTCCCGATTCTTAATTTACACATATCCTTGATCCGATACAGGTCGGCATTATTGCCAGAGGCGGGCCTAAATTCAGCTTCCTCCAAGTGTTCTATATGCTGGATTTTTTCGCCTTCGGTTTTATGGTTATAAGGATTCGCACTAGACAGGCTCGGGATGGAGGATAATTCATCATCAATCGCAGCAATTGAGGTCACGGTTTCACCTGAAACCAGTAAAGTGATGTACAGGATGGCTACACCACACAGAATGCCGGCGATAAAGCTGAGGAGAATTTTTTTCATTTTTATTATCTTCTCATGATTTTATTTGAGTTCAGTCTAAAGAAAGACTCAACTATCTTCAATGCTTAAAAGAAAAAGCCCGTAATGGGCTTTTTTCAATGCGATGATTTAAAGATCATCTACTGCATAACTGGTTGCTGTACCGGAACTTGATTGGGATTGTGATACCGATGAATTTTGAGTTGCGGTAGATGGCTGACTCAAAGGCTGTTGCACGATTGGCGTCTGTTGTGAATTGCCGCGCCAGACTTCACGGGTTTGCTGAATTTTCTGACCCGTTTGCTGTGCTGCCTGAGTCGCACCTTCATCTACTTTCTGGATGGTATCTGATGCCGCAGACTTGGTATTGCCCCAGGCACGGTCTACACCCGGTTTGATTTTGGCAATGCCTTTTTCAGTGACTTCACCTACTTTTTCAGCAGTATTGATAACACCTTCCTGTGCTTTATAGGCAAACACATGCAGCAGGTTCGGATTCTCACCATAAGGCGCAATCGGTTTGGTGGTCTGAGTGGTTTCGGTCTGTGCAAATACAGGTGCGCAGAACATTAAAGCTGTCGTTAAAATAATTGGGGTTTTGATATTCATTATGGATCGACCTCGAATTCGTCAAAGAGCGGTCTGAGTTTGGTTTTCAGTGTAACGGATAATCAGCCAAAAACAATGAATAAGCTGTGAAGAGAGTATAGGTTCAGCGTAGTTCCATACGAGGATTTTATAATTTTTAAGAGAAAGAAAGAGCAGGTCAAATCAGAGGAAAGATTAAATTTCTGTTCATTCAAATAAATAGCCCTATTTTCATTATAAAAACAGGGCGATCTATCTAATCACATTGAGTTAGGGCATCTTTAGCAAAATGATTGCGCAGAATTACAAAGTTCTTTTGTACTGCCGTATCGTGCAGGTCAAATTTTTGTGCTGTGCTGGTACCGTCACGCTGGAAAGTTGCTGAACCGGCATCAATCAGGGTCAGGCCTTTAAATGACCATTGTTCAACTGAACGGTTGTTGCCGATGTCGCCAGTAAATTCAATCACGCATTTGTCGAGGAATTTGGTCAGTTTCGCCTTATTGTTGGTTGTTTCTGGAATAACTTCGAGATTTTGTACTTCCTGTAATACACCCAGTTCCAGCTGTGGAATGGTCGGTTGAGATGTACATGCTGTAAGTGCGATACCCGCAAGAGTCGTCATAATGAGTGTTTGAAATTTCATGCGCTTCTTTCTTGTTGAGTGTTGTTAGGGTGAGTATATGAAATATATAGGGATATGCCTATAGTTTTTGAGCTTAAGGGCTAAGGTGTATGTTCTGTTTTTTTGTAGGTAGTGGTATAAAAACACCGAAATGAGGATGGCGATAGAACTGAAAAGATGAAGTCAAAAGGTAGGTGAATACCTGAAAATAAATTGTAGAATTCTATTCTTTGAAAATATGACTTTTTAAAACTATTTCAACAATCTCTAAAAGGTCGCGTAGAGGCTCTGATAAATAGGTTTCTAAATAAGTATCATAATATGGACTATTTGATAGGTGAGGGGCCTTACCGTGAACAATATCACCTCTAATCCAGAGTAGATGAGTAAGCTGTTGTTCATTAAATTTATTTGTATATATCTGACATAAATCTTTGAACTTTTTTGAGCTATTATATTTGGTGTCCTCAATTAAAGAGTCAATACAAGAACATAAAGTTCGATATTGTTCAGCTCCTTGTTCGAACCAACTTTTATAAAAGTGAGTTAATGCTGCAATATTTCTATTCGGTTCTTTTTCATTGGAATTTAAAAAAATTGATAAGTTTTCTAGGTATTTTGAGAGCTTATCTTCAACTTTTAATTTGAAATATAAGCTTGGTAATAAATCTACAGTTTGTTTATAAGTATATTGTTTACCATCGGAAAAATAAGAGCATCCAGAATCTTTAGGTTCACAATTAAAGCAATACCTCTTTTCTGAGTCTTCAAATAAAGAAATCGTACCCAGAAAGGCATATAACATTCTCTGAGAAATTTCCTCAGTTGGAGCGTGAATACCAATCCATGTTGAAATTCTCCTTTGGTTGAACTGATTATCAATAAGGCTAGGATAATAATTAAAATTAAATTGATGGGAGTATTTACTAGAAATATTCAAATCTTTGAGACTTAGGTCGGAACTATTTACAATGAAAAAATTCTTGAACTGTAAGCTTTTTTCTGTATGGATCGAATTAAAAGGGTAAAGGAAAATTGTCTGAGTTACATTAAAAAGTGGTGAGATTAATAATGCTTTAGCTAATTGCAATTTCGGATCACAGGGAATTTGCAGTTTATAAGATAAATTAGGATTACGAGAAAACTCACCATCTCGGATGTACCAGAAATTTTCTATTAAAAATTGAGTGACTTTGCTTTTTAATTTTGATATTGGAAGTTCTGATAGATAAGGAACACCATTTTTTTTAATATAAAAAACAGCTTTTAAATACGTTTTTTCATTTCTAACGTAGATTGATGTACCGATTGTACTAGACCAAATAGGGCTATTAGGTTCACGAATACCAAACTCAGCTAATAGTTGATGTCTTTCCCCAGTTGAATATATAGCATCTAATAATAGGTCTATTGCTTCAATACATGCATTTAACATTATAAATTTCCTGTCTTTTATATGACTCACAATAGCTATAGTGATAAAAAATTATTTTTTATTTTATAAAGTATATGAGTGTCCTATACATAGAATCTAGATAAATTATCTATTTAAAATTTATATAAAAGAAAACCCGCTCTAAAGCGGGCTTTTTTAATTTAATCAGAACTTAGTGTTGAAGCACTGAAATATCTGCAACTTTAGTGAACAGGTCACGAAGCTGAGCAAGCAGACGTAAACGGTTTGCTTTTAGTTCAGCATCATCCGCCATCACCATTACACCATCAAAGAACGCATCTACTGGTGCGCGTAAGGCAGCCAATGCAGATAACGCAGCAGTGTAATCTTTAGAAGCAAACAGCGGCTCAACCACTGGTGTGATTTTCGCAAGTTCAGCAAATAATGCTTTTTCAGCATCTTCCACCAGATTTGCTTCAACCACTGCACCTTCAGGCGCAGCTTCTTTAGCAAGAATATTCGCCACACGCTTGTTCGCAGCAGCAAGTGCAGCAGCTTCAGGCAATGCACGGAAGTGATTTACCGCATTTACACGCTTGTCAAAATCAAGAGGTGATTTAGGTGACAACGCTTGAACCGCCTGGATCACGTCAACGTCAACGCCTTGGTCTTCGTATTTCGCACGGTAACGACCTTCAAGGAATGCAACTGCATCTGCCAAAGTCTTCTCATGGTCTTTCAATACATCGCCATAAGCAGCTAGAGCCAGTTTGATCAGGTCTTCAATGGATACATCAAGTTCGTTTTCAGTCACCAGACGCAGGATACCAATCGCAGAACGACGTAGCGCAAATGGGTCTTTAGAACCTGTTGGTGCCTGACCGATACCGAAAATACCAGTCAAGGTATCTAAACGATCCGCAAGGGCAATCGTTGTACCCGTTTTGGTTTTAGGCAGAACGTCACCCGCGAATTTAGGTAAATACTGCTCACCTAAAGATTCAGCCACTTCGTCATTTTCGCCTTCAAGACGTGCGTAGTAAGTACCCGCGATCCCTTGAAGTTCCGGGAATTCACCGACCAGCTCAGACGTTAAGTCACATTTAGCGAGAAGAGCCGCTTTTTCAGCATCTTCAGCCTTAGCACCAGTAATTGGAGCAAGCGCAACAGCCAGTTTGGCAATACGTTCAGACTTGTTCCACAAAGTACCCAGTTGTGCCTGGAATACCATGTTGGCCAGTTTCTCTTTACGAGACGCAAGCGGTTGTTTCTGGTCTTGCAGGAAGAAGAATTCTGCATCTGACAGACGCGGACGAACTACTTTTTCGTTACCTTCAATGATTTGAGTCGGATCTTTAGACTCAATATTAGAAACGGTAATGAAGTAAGGCTGTAATTTGTTTTCAGCATTCACCAGACAGAAATACTTCTGGTTGTCCTGCATGGTAGTGATCAGCGCTTCTTGTGGAACTGCAAGGAAGCGTTCTTCGAAGCTGGCACGTAATGCAACCGGCCATTCAACCAGTGCAGTGACTTCGTCACGGAGATCCGCAGGAACAATGGCAATCGCATTCACTTCATCAGCCAGTACTTTGACTTGCTGATCGATGATTGCTTGACGCTCTTCAAAAGACGCAACCACTTTCGCAGCGCGCAGGGCATCCAGATAAGCATCTGCATTGGCCAGAATAATCGCTTCAGGCGCATGGAAACGATGACCATAAGTCACGTTGCCTGCTTTGTGATCCTGAATGGTTGCATCAATCACATTGCTGTCTTTTAACAACACCACCCATTTCACCGGACGAACGAATTCAGTACGGCTAGCTGCAGAACGCATACGTTTTGCGATTGGCAATTGATCCAGAGCATGTTGCAGGATTTGTGGCAGTAAAACGTCCAGACTTTGGCCTTTCACATCTTTCAGGTAGCAGACTTTTTCAACTTTACCGGCCTGGAAAGTAGACACCTGATCAACCGTAATGCCTTGACCGCGCATAAAGCCTTCAAGTGCTTTGGTTGGTTTGCCTTCAGCATCATAAGCCGCTTGCACAGCAGGACCGTCAAAACGTTTTTGCGTATCCGCTTGAGCAGCATCAACATTTACGATTTTAAGTGCCAGACGACGTGGCGCTGCATAAGCTTCGATCGCATCGAAAGCCAGACCCGCATCTTTTAAGCCTTTTTCAGTTTCAGCTTTTAAAGCATCACGTAATTTTTTCAGGCTTTTTGGAGGAAGTTCTTCACAGCCAAGTTCAAATAAAACTGTATGTTTAGACATTATTTGTTCTCCGCTGATTTTTCTGCTTGAGCCGCTTCTGCTTCTACTTGAGCTTTAAGCTGAGCCAGGACTTCGTCACGTAGGTGAGGTTCTGCCATTGGGAAACCAAGTTTCGCACGTGCTGCTACATAACTGGTCGCAATTGAACGTGCCAAAGTACGCACACGCAGAATATAACGCTGACGTTCAGTCACAGAGATCGCGCCACGCGCATCTAACAGGTTAAAGCTGTGTGATGCTTTAATCACTTGCTCATAAGCAGGTAATGGCAGTTCAGCTTCGATTAAACGGGTCGCCTCAGCTTCGTAGAAATCGAACAGTTCGAACATTTTTTCTACTGGTGCATATTCGAAGTTATAAGTCGATTGTTCTACTTCATTTTGATGGAACACATCGCCATACGTCACAGTACCGAACTGACCTTTGGTCCAAACCAGATCGTAAACTGAGTCTACACCTTGCAGATACATCGCCAGACGTTCCAGACCATAAGTGATTTCACCGGTTACTGGGTAGCATTCAACACCACCGACTTGCTGGAAGTAAGTGAACTGAGTCACTTCCATGCCGTTCAGCCAAACTTCCCAGCCTAGACCCCATGCGCCCAGTGTTGGAGATTCCCAGTTATCTTCCACGAAACGGATGTCGTGAACTAAAGGATCAATACCGATTGCCTTTAAAGAATCTAGGTAAAGCTGCTGGATGTTGTCCGGGTTTGGCTTAAGCACAACCTGGAACTGGTAATAATGTTGCAGACGGTTCGGGTTCTCACCATAACGACCATCTTTCGGACGGCGTGATGGCTGAACATAAGCAGCATTCCAGGTTTCGGGACCTAACGCACGAAGGAAAGTTGCAGTGTGGAATGTCCCTGCACCCATTTCCATGTCGTAAGGCTGTAACACGACGCAGCCTTGCTCCGCCCAGTAGTTTTGTAAGGCAAGAATTAAGCCTTGGAAGGTATCAATATGCGATATGGCGCGACTCATGGTCATCCACTTAAAATTAGAGAAAAATTGTGCTTGATTATAAGGATTTTACAGGGGAGTGGCAAAGGGTTAATACGCTGAAAATATTTTGGAAAAAATTAAAATGGTCTTCATTCATGCCAGATTTTGCGCGGCTTTGCTGCAATTTTATGCTGGAATAGCAATGGGATGAGATCCAAAAATCAGGAATAAATCAGATGTATAGCATCCTGTTCACTGAAGCGCGATAAAGTTAAACTGATCTCATACGATTGCGGTCTTAGAATTAGTTTAATCTTCACACAATATAATAATGCCTAATAATAAGGAACTTCATGACCACTTACCAAATTCAGTGCCATTTAAAATACAAGATTGTGCAACCTACCGAATTTATTTTTATGGTTCAGGTCGCCCATCATCCCGATCAGAATATTCTCGGAGAACAGCTCACTATGAATATGCCGGTCAAGTGGCATGAATTTCAGGATGCTCAGCATCAAAACCGTCATATCCGGTTGCAACTCGAACCCTGTGAGGCATTTGAACTGAACTATAGCGCGACAGTTACCCGTCAGCCGAGCATTCCGAATGATCTGAGGCAAAACTTGAGTGAAGTCAAAATTCCAGACCTGCCGGATGAAGTACTACCTTATTTGCTGGCCAGCCGCTATTGCAATTCAGATTTATTACTTGAAATGGCGAAACGCTCATTTGGCTGGGTGACACCCGGCTATACGCGTGTAAAAGCCATTGAACAGTGGATTTATAACAATATTTTTTATGTCTCTGGCTGCTCTGATCAGTTTACGACTGCGACAGATGTACTGATCCACCGGGCAGGGGTATGCCGTGACTTTGCCCATTTAGGCATTGCGCTGTGCCGTGCTTTAGGAATTCCGGCACGCATGGTGGTCGGTTATGTGAAAATTGAAAAATTTTTACCCGATTTTCATGCCATTTTTGAAGCCTATCTGGAAGGCGGGTGGGTACAGTTTGATCCGACCCGTTTGGCTCCGGTCGACGAGCTGATTCGCATTGGCACCGGGGTAGATGCCGGAGATGTAGCATTTTCAACCTATTATGGTCAGGTCGAGCTGCTCAAAATCGAACCTCTGATTAAATCTGGTTCTCATAGCGAAGCTGAGACTAAAATCACCTGACATGAATGATCTTATTGAAAATCCTATGAGAGATTGAATAGTAAAATAGGACTAGATGGATGGTTTTTCTCTGGTGTGTGACTTAGCTTTTTAAACAGCATCCATTTAAGTGTAATTAAAAGATATAAAATAAATACATCTTTAAAGCGACTAGTTTTATAATGCGCAAAATCTGTAAACATTAAAATCAGGCGCGCCGTGTTCCATTCCAATCTCGACTGGCTCAATACCTTAAAACCGAATTTTAAAGTTCTTCCACTCAAAGACCGTTTACTCTGCGGTATTGGGGCACTACTGGGTCTCACGGTATCATCATTACTGAGTTTATGGATTCTGGGTGATTTTGAAGCCTGGTATATTGCGCCGATGGGGGCCTCATCTGTGCTGCTGTTTGCAGTTCCGGCCAGTCCCTTGGCACAGCCCTGGAATATTCTGGTAGGTAATACTATTGCTGCGGTAGTGGGTGTGACCTGTGCCTTGTTTATTGCCAGTCCGACGGAAGCTTTTAGTCTAGCGGTAGCTTTGGCTATTATCCTGATGATGACCACCGATTCCCTGCATCCACCGAGTGGTGCTGTGGCTATTACGGCGGTACTCGGCGGCAATGCGGTGCATGAACTCGGCTATGCTTTCGTTTTCTATCCGGTGCTGCTGAATTCGATCTTATTGATGGTAATTGCGATCGTCTTTAATCGAATGATTGGCAAGCGTTATCCGCAGCAGGCGCAATTGAATACCCGTTCCAAAGATCCGACCCCGACCCAGAAAGTCACTATTCAGCCGCAAGATATTCAGGAAGTACTAGATCAGCAAACCGAGCTGCTGGACATTAGTGAATATGACCTGCAAAAGATTATTCTGGAAGCTCAGGACCGAGCCAATGCCCGTGCGGTCAACCAGTTTACCTGTCAGGACATTATGACTAAAGACGTGGTGACCCTGCATGCCAATGATAATATTCAGCATGCACTGGATAAATTTAAAGAAATGAACCTGATGAGCCTGCCGGTGGTTAATGCGGAAGGCAAGCTGGTGGGAACGCTGGCCATGTATCAGGTGGTAGAATGGTTTAAACGTGCTGCAGATGTGCGCAGCAGCTGGGAACATCAGGTCAAACATATTATGACCCGCAAGGTAGTCACAGTGCAGCCATTGCAGCCGATTCAGGATCTGGTGCCCTATTTTGTGGAGCGTTCCTTTAACTATATTCCGGTAGTGAGTG
Source organism: Acinetobacter sp. YH12235 (assembly GCF_013417705.1). Lineage (NCBI taxonomy): Bacteria > Pseudomonadati > Pseudomonadota > Gammaproteobacteria > Moraxellales > Moraxellaceae > Acinetobacter > Acinetobacter sp. YH12235. Next base: position 76,172 of record NZ_VPDL01000016.1, read on the forward strand.
AGCAGCGTCTGGTCGGAATTATCAGCCGCGCAGATATTATCGCTGCCCTGAATCAGGAACTGAACCATTTTAAAATGAGAGCTTAAAGCTGTTTTGAATAGTTCTGAAAAAAAAGCACCCTCGGGTCACTGCTGTCCCACAATTTTTCACAAGAGGAAGCTCATTTGAGCTTCCTCTTGTTTTATGGGTATTTTATCGGGTGAAAATAAAGCTTTTAAAGTTCTTCTTTCAAACAAATTCACTTGAATTATTCTGAGTAAACGTTGAACTGTCCAACCTGTTTTTCCTAAAT
>NZ_VPDL01000017.1:0-75858 GCF_013417705.1 Acinetobacter sp. YH12235
AAGTGAAGGTAGAGAATGTTGAAGAGTACAATCTAAATTTTCAGATAAAGTCATAAAAAAATGAGCGTATTGGCATACACTCATTTTTACTACATTTTTCTAATGTCTGCTTAACTGACTGGCATTAGTCCATCATGGGCGGTTTTTTTATGTATGATAAAAACAGTCTATTTCAAGATCAGGGTTCTGCATGCATCTTCTTCCTCCTTCACAGTACATTTTCCCCAATCCTGAAGAAGCAGATCTTGAGGGTGAAGGCCTGATTTGTATCGGTGCAGACCTCTCCCCTTCTACTTTGTATGAGGCCTATACCCATGGTCTCTTCCCCTGGTTTTCTGAAGGTGATCCGATCTGCTGGTGGAGTCCGGAACCACGCTGTATTATTCGGCCAGAAGATTATCATCCAAGTAAATCCCTGCTTCGAAGCATGAAAAAACAGGATTATAAAATTACGGTGAATCATGCTTTTGAAAGAGTCATCCGTTCCTGCTCATTGCCTCGCGCTTATGCAGATGAGACCTGGATTAGTAAAGAGATCATTCAAGGTTATTGCGACCTGTTTAATGCGGGTTATGGTTATAGTATTGAGGTTTGGGATGAAGATCGCCTAGTAGGTGGACTCTATGGGGTGACTATCGGCAAGGGCTGTTTCGGTGAATCCATGTTTAGTACCCAAACCGATGTTTCTAAAATGGCTTTCTATGCCCTGATGCTGATTGGCAGAGAAAATCAGCTGCCCTGGATTGACTGTCAATTGGTGAATGATCACTTGATGAGTCTAGGTGCCTGTACAATTTCTCGCCATACATATCTTAAATCGTTACAAGATGTGATAAAACAGCCTGCGATCATTTGGAAAAAGTATCAAGACGGTGTATTTTCAAGTAAAACAATAGCGCAGTCTGCGCGATTAAGTGAATGAAAATAACAGAGGGCACTTGTTATGAACTCTTATCAACCACAGTCCCTACTGAACGATTTACAGTATTATATTACGCCGCCGCATGACTGTAGCTATCTGCCCAACAAGTCCGCGCGCATGGTTTTTCTTGATCCAGCGCACCGTATTGATGTAGTGACGCTGTCCGAGCTTTCTCGTACCGGTTTCCGTCGTAGTGGTGATTTTGTCTATCGGCCTGAATGCCACCTGTGCCGTCAATGTTTATCTTCACGTATTCCTGTTCATGAATTCCAAATGAACAGCTCGCAAAAAAAAGCCTGGAAACGTAATCAGGATTTGACGGTTAAAATTACCCATCCTGAACAGGCCACAGATATACATTACGCCCTCTATGAACGTTATATTAATGAACGTCATGCAGATGGTGATATGTATCCACCTAGCCGTGACCAGTTCGAAAAGTTTTTACTGCAAAGCTGTACCGATAGTTTCTTTCTGGAATTATGGAAAGATGACCGTCTCATCAGTGTATCGACTTGTGACCTGCTCGATGATGGCGTTTCAGCGGTGTATACTTTCTTTGATCCTGATGAGAACCGCCGTTCCCTTGGTGCCTTTGCGATTCTGAAACAGATTGAGCACACTCAAAAACTTGGCTTACAGTTTGTTTATCTGGGCTACTGGGTGCCACATTCAGCCAAAATGAACTACAAGTCTCAATACCTGCCACTTGAATTATTGATTGACGGGCAATGGCGCCGATTAAACCGCACCCTTACCCCTGTGGAGATTGAACATCTGGGAAACTCCTTGATGACGACCTTGCCTAGCGGATGGAATAATCCCATCATCAAGTAATTTAGTCGTCAAATAAGAGCTGGAATATTATTTAAACAGGCTAGCAAAATCATCAGTACAGGACTTCACCATAATAATGGCATGTTCCCGAGTGCCATTCGAATTCGGATAATAGTTCTTGCGCAGATCAATCTGATGAAAACCGGTTTTTTCATACAGTTTAATTGCAGCAGTATTGCTTTCCCGTACTTCCAGAAAGATTTGTACTGGACTATTTTTCAATAATGCAATTGAGGCATCTAGCAACTGATAACCTAAACCTTTGCCCTGTTGCGCAGGATCAATTGCCATCAGTAATAAATTGGCTTCATCCAACACCGGCTGTAAAATGCAGAACCCTACGACTTGCCCTGCTTGTTCAATCACAGTGCTTTGATAGGCAGTAACAGCATCTTCAAATTGTTTAAAGGTCCAGGGATGGGATTGTACTTTGGTTTCAATCTTGGCAACGGCTGGTACATCCGCAGCTTGCATCAAACGAATCATCTTCGTTCATCTTATCTAGAATTAACCTCCGCATTATAGAAACTTTATTTAAAAAATCGAGCAAAAAAAAGAGCAACTTAGGTTGCCCTTCAGTCTTTTAATCTAGTTTTAAATTAAAGGCCCAGTTTTTGTTTCCAGCTTTGTAATAAGCTATGGGTGTCATGATCATTTGGATGAAAACCAGGTTTAAAGTACATCAGCATTTCTTTACCCATACCGGTAATAATTCCTTTAGATGGGCTATAACCATAAGTATAGATTTCTTTTAAAGCTCCAAGACTTAACTGACGGTCTTCTTTCAATAAACGCAATACGAAGTAGCTTTGTACAAAGAATAGCGTGACCATCGCTGCAACCAGTGAAGTGGTACGCAGTAGATAAGATTTTAAACCTTTACCGAAAACACCTTCGAATACATCATAGGCCACGGCCTTATGTTCATTCTCTTCAATTGCATGCCAGAGCCACATGGTTTTCATGGTGTCATCTTTCATCAGTTCCTGAATATGCTGATTGGTCAGTAACTGAGATGCAATGGTCGCAGTAAAATGTTCTAGTGCAGTCGTCGCAGTGAGGTCGACCATTTCCTGGGTAATACCGACTGGCTTACCGACTGCCGCGAAGATTTTGCGTGCAGTTTGAATGACTCGGTCAGTATAACGATCTAGCGTATCAACATCATGGCCATGGCGTTGCGCTGAGGCATTAAAGCCAACATGTTCCTGGGTATGCATGGCTTCCTGACCAATAAAGGCAGAAATTTCTTTTTGCAATGCTTCATTGTCTTTAATTGCTGGGTGCTGACGTACAGCGCGAACAGAATCAATAAAGAATTTTTCGCCTGCCGGGAATAGTGCAGAGAGTGCAGTCATAAAGTGAGTCAGTCCTGCTGAACCATTCATCCAGTATTCTGGCACTTGATCAAAATCAAAACTCATACGACGTACCGGAAAACTTGCGCCTGCACGATTGGTAATTTTCACTTGAGCATTCATACACTTACTCCCATCAGTTCTATATAGAGCTGAAATCTAATTATTAAAATTCTTATAGTTATATTACTGCGTTGAATTTTTCACATAAGGGCAGATAAGGTCAGTGAAATATCACTTAAGGACAGCTTGTAAATATATTGTTAGACAATTTAAATATGCTTGAAAATGAGTAAGTTGAATTTACAGATATAAAAAAAGCGCCCCAAAGGGACGCTTTTTTCACACAATCAGTGATTATGCAGTTACTTTAGCAACTACACCAGCACCAACCGTACGACCACCCTCACGGATCGCAAAACGTAGACCTGGGTCCATTGCGATTGGGTGGATTAGTTCTACTGACATTTCTACGTTGTCACCAGGCATAACCATTTCAACGCCTTCTTTCAAAGAAATCGCGCCAGTTACGTCAGTTGTACGGAAGTAGAACTGTGGACGGTAACCGTTAAGGAATGGAGTGTGACGACCACCTTCGTCTTTAGAAAGTACGTATACTTCCGCATCGAATTTAGTGTGCGGTTTGATAGAACCTGGTTTAGCAAGTACTTGACCACGTTGTACGTCTTCACGTTTAGTACCACGAAGCAAGATACCACAGTTCTCACCAGCACGGCCTTCGTCAAGAAGTTTACGGAACATTTCAACGCCAGTTACAGTAGTCTTAACTGTGTCTTTGATACCCACGATTTCAACTTCTTCACCAACTTTGATGATACCAGTTTCAACACGGCCAGTTACAACTGTACCACGACCAGAAATTGAGAATACGTCTTCGATTGGCATCAAGAATGCTTGGTCGATTGCACGTTCTGGTTCTGGAATGTAAGAGTCAAGCGCTTCAACAAGAGCTACAACTGCATCTTCACCGTATTGACCAGCTTCACCGTTCAGTGCAGCAAGTGCTGAACCACGGATTACAGGAGTGTCATCACCTGGGAAGTCGTAAGTAGAAAGAAGTTCACGAACTTCCATTTCAACCAGTTCAAGAAGCTCTTCGTCGTCTACAAGGTCGCATTTGTTCAAGAATACAACGATGTAAGGTACACCTACCTGACGAGAAAGCAGGATGTGTTCACGAGTTTGTGGCATTGGACCGTCAGTCGCAGCACATACAAGGATCGCGCCGTCCATCTGAGCAGCACCAGTAATCATGTTTTTAACATAATCGGCGTGGCCCGGGCAGTCTACGTGAGCATAGTGACGAGTTGGAGAATCGTATTCTACGTGTGAAGTATTAATTGTAATACCACGTGCTTTTTCTTCTGGTGCAGAGTCGATTGCAGCGTAGTCTTTCGCTTCACCACCGAATTTTTTAGCACATACAGTTGCAATCGCAGCTGTTAAAGTTGTTTTACCATGGTCAACGTGACCGATTGTGCCCACGTTAACGTGTGGCTTATTACGTTCAAACTTAGCCTTAGCCATGTTCATCTTCCTTTGTAGATTACTCATGCAGTAAACCTGCATGAGTATTAGATTTTAACTATAAATTTAGTTAGGCAATATAGTAATCGAAAGATTACTCGTCGTCACCTTTTTTGCCGCCAGCTTGGAACTTAGCAATGATGCCTTCAGCCACGTTACGTGGAGTTTCAGCATATTTAGCAAATTCCATAGAGTAAGTCGCACGACCTTGAGACATAGAACGCATGTGAGTTGCGTAACCAAACATCTCAGAAAGTGGAACTTCAGCACGGATTGCTTTAGTACCGCCAGGAAGATCGTCCATACCTTGAACCATACCACGACGACGGTTTAAGTCACCCATGATATCGCCCATGTAGTCTTCTGGAGTTTCTACTTCAACTTTCATGATTGGTTCAAGAAGAACAGGATCTGCTTTCATGAAACCATCACGGAATGCGTAAGAACCCGCCATTTTGAACGATAATTCGTCAGAGTCGACATCATGGTAAGAACCGTCGAACAATGTCGCTTTGATGCCAACTACTGGGTAACCAGCAAGGACACCATTCTTCATACGTTCTTGGATACCTTTGTCAACCGCACCGAAGAATTCTTTCGGTACTACACCGCCGACAACTTCTTCAGCGAACTCGTAGTCTTTACCAGATTCAGGGTCCATTGGCTCAAGACGTACGTATACGTGACCAAATTTACCTTTACCACCTGTTTGACGAACGAATTTACCTTCTTGTTCAACAGATTTTTTGATCGTTTCACGGTAAGCAACCATTGGTTTACCAATGTTCGCTTCAACGTTGAATTCACGTTTCATACGGTCAACAATGATGTCAAGGTGAAGCTCACCCATACCAGCAATAATTGTTTGACCAGATTCTTCGTCAGTACGTACGCGGAACGATGGATCTTCTTTCGCCAAACGACCTAAAGCAACTGACATTTTTTCTTGGTCAGCTTTAGTTTTAGGCTCAACTGCAAGTGCAATTACTGGCTCTGGGAATTCCATACGCTCTAGTGTAATTACGTGGTTTTCATCACATAATGTATCACCAGTTGTTGTATCTTTAAGACCTACACATGCCGCGATGTCGCCCGCACGAATTTCTTCGATGTCGTGACGGTCATTTGCGTGCATCTGTACGATACGGCCGATACGCTCACGTTTCATTTTCACTGGGTTATAAACCGGGCTACCCGCTTTAAGAACACCAGAGTAAACACGTACGAACGTTAAGTTACCAACGAATTTGTCGTTCATGATTTTGAACGCTAACGCAGCAAACGGTGCATCGTCAGACGCTTCACGAGAACCTTCAGTTTCGTCTTTGTCGTCTAAGATACCTTTGATTGCTTCAACGTCAGTCGGCGCTGGAAGGAATTCAATTACTGCGTCCAACATACGTTGAACACCTTTGTTTTTGAACGCCGAACCACACATCATCGGTTGAATTTCGTTTGCAAGCGTACGCGTACGTAAACCAGCTACGATTTCTTCTTTCGTCAAATCACCTTCTTCAAGGTATTTGTCCATAAGCTCTTCAGATGCTTCCGCAGCTGCTTCAACCATGTTTGTACGCCATTCATTAGCAGTATCAACTAGGTCAGCTGGGATGTCGCCATATTCAAACTTCATACCTTGAGATGCTTCATCCCAGATAATCGCTTTCATTTCGATAAGGTCAACAACACCTTGGAAGTTTTCTTCAGCACCGATTGGAACAACGATTGGCACTGGGTTAGCACCCAAGCGAGTTTTCATTTGTTCAACCGCACGGAAGAAGTTCGCACCAGTACGGTCCATTTTGTTAACGAACGCAATACGAGGTACTTTATATTTGTTTGCTTGACGCCATACAGTTTCAGACTGAGGTTGTACACCACCTACAGCACAGTAAACCATACATGCACCGTCAAGAACACGCATAGAACGCTCAACTTCGATTGTGAAGTCAACGTGTCCCGGGGTGTCAATAACGTTAATACGGTGTTGGTCGAACTGGTTAGCCATACCTTTCCAGAAGCATGTTACTGCTGCTGAAGTAATGGTAATACCACGTTCTTGCTCTTGTTCCATCCAGTCAGTTGTTGCTGAACCTTCGTGAGTTTCACCTAGTTTGTGGCTCTCACCTGTGTAGAACAAAATACGTTCAGAAGTGGTTGTTTTACCTGCGTCAATGTGCGCAGAGATACCAATGTTACGGTAACGAGAAATTGGGGTTTGACGTGCCATGATTTCTAGCATTCCTAAATTTTGTTGTTTAAAACAGGACGCTTTAAGCTGCATAGCAACTTAAAGCGCTTTGATGACAAACTAGTGACAACTAAATTCATCACCCTCCTGATTAGGTCCTGTTTTATCCGCTTAGAAACGGTAGTGAGAGAAGGCTTTGTTGGCTTCAGCCATACGGTGCACATCTTCACGTTTTTTAACCGCTGCGCCTTTACCTTCAGCTGCATCAAGCAACTCACCAGCAAGACGTAAAGCCATAGTTTTTTCAGAACGCTTAGCAGCAGCATCTACTAACCAACGCATAGCCAAGGCAGTACGACGGGATGGGCGCACTTCCATAGGTACCTGGTATGTAGCACCACCAACACGGCGTGCTTTTACTTCGACCATAGGACGAACTTTTTCAAGAGTAGTCTCGAAAAATTCAACTGGATCTACTTTAGATTTTTCTTGAACGCGGTCTAAAGCACCGTAAACGATACTTTCAGCAATAGATTTTTTACCATCTTGCATTACGTGGTTCATGAATTTAGCGATTGTTTGGCTGCTGAACTTAGGATCCGGAAGGATTTCACGAGCAGCGACTACGCGACGTCTTGGCATTTTAAAACTACCTATAAATATGACACTTCAGGTTAATCCAGCAGTAGCACAAAGTGTCGTGTGCATTCGCTGGCCTTACTACACGTCGCTTGAATTTTCACAAAATTAAATGCAGAAATCAGACAAGCGAGACGATAAAGGATTGCAGTTCTAGCGAACTAAGAGCTTAATCTCGAAAGATTATTTCTTAGGACGTTTAGTACCGTATTTAGAACGAGCTTGGTTACGATCTTTAACACCAGCACAGTCTAAAGAACCACGAACGGTATGGTAACGTACACCTGGTAAGTCTTTAACACGACCACCACGGATAAGAACAACACTGTGCTCTTGCAGGTTATGGCCTTCACCACCGATGTAGCTAGAAACTTCGAAACCTGAAGTTAAGCGAACACGGCAAACTTTACGCATTGCTGAGTTAGGTTTTTTAGGTGTAGTTGTGTAAACACGTGTACAAACACCACGGCGCTGTGGACAAGCCTTCAACGCAGGAACTTTAGATTTTTCAACTAAAGTCGTACGACCCTTACGGATCAACTGATTTGTTGTTGCCATGTGGCAATTCTCCCGTTAATAAAAAGCCCCAAAAAAATACTACTTTTTGAGGGCATGCAATTGTATGTCAAGATGCAAAATCGGTCAATATGCCGGAGTCAGGCAAAACACGATCGCATCTCGACTTTAAGCGTTTATTTTATGGTGAAAATCACCTATTTTTTCGATTTTGTGGCAGCATTTTTTGTAACATCTTCCGTAGTTTCCTCAGCTTGCGTTTGTTTGTCTGCAGTCTCTGAGTTTTCTGGATTGTTTGTATCCGTCTCTTCTTCAGCGGCTGCCTGTAACATTTCTGTGTCATTTTCCTGCAAGCCGAGCTCTTCTTCTAGGGCTGCATCTGCATCAAAAGAATCTTTTGGAATAGCCGGTTTTTGTTCCTGTTTAGCGTCGGCATGTTCAACCAGTTTATCGGTCAATTCATCCAGACCTTCACTGACCTTTTCATCTTTTTTCACTTCAGCTTCTTCCGGGCTCAAGCTTTCCTGCTCTTTCTTAACCAGTTTGACTTGCTTGATGGTTTGATTGCCTTCAATTGGGATTTCTTTATCCAGAATTGGCTTATCTTTATCAGCGGCTGAATGATCAAGATTTTCCATCAGCTTCGGGGTCGCCTGCTGGAGCAGATCAACGGCTTTTTCATAGGCAGCATATGGTGACAAGCCTAGATCCTGATGCTGCTGCAAATACTGACGAGCATGCGAGAATACTTCTTGAGCTTTCTGGTTCACATCATTCACAAAGCGATGGCTATAGACTGCACCAATCCCTGCACTTGCCAATGGAGTCAGTTTGGTTAGCTGCTCTAATAAAGACAGTTTCGGAAAATGGTTCATCCATTCCCACTTCATGCTGCCATCCTGATTACTGAGCCATTTTTTCAGTGTTTCTATATCATTGCTTGACCCGAGCATGGTCTGTAGCTGGGACAGGTCATGTGTCTTTAAGGTACTGCTCAGCGCTTTAAGCCCCATTAAGAGTGCTTGTTTTTCTGCAATCAGACTGAGATCAATTTGTCTAAAGATATGCTGTACGATTTCCTGATCATCTTCCTTGCTCAGATCAAAACCATAAGAACGTCCTACTTGATAGATGGTACGCAGTGCCATCAATAAAGAAGCCGGAATATCAATCGCAGTTCCCAATACCCCAGTGACGCCACTTACAGCACCTTGTACTGTCGCCATCCATTTATTTTGTTCGGCAAACGCCTGAGAAATGCGTTGTGAACGCGTAGTATCCTGAGTCAGTTCTTCCAGATCCTTCGCCCCTGCTTCATTCAGAATGGCATCAACCGAACTCATCTGGTTACTGAATTGATTCAGGTGATTATAAAAGTAGTCAGATACTTTGTCGGCCAGCTGGGGAGAAACAAAATGCGCGACATTATTCACGGTATTAAAACGACGGCCCAGCAGCTGACGGGAAACATTTGGAAGATGTTCGCGTAGCATGTCTTTAGGATTTTCATATTTTTTTGAAGCAAAAGGGCTTTTGACTTTTGCCGAGCCATCAACAGCATGATCGGTATTGAAGGTTTTAGTCACAGAATCTGGTGCAACATGATTTAACAGTTCCAAACCTGTTGAACTGAACTTTTTCGCCACTCCAAAGGCATTCGAAATCAGACCATTAGATTGTTTATTATTAGCATTTACCATTTTTTACCTCAGCATGCACGTGCTTGTATTTGGTATAAATACTAGGTGTAGTCAGCATTTATCTCAACCTTATTCTGTTTCATTTAGTAAAAGCTCTACACAGTACTTTATAAACTCAACCTACTGTCACACGGCATAACATTTGCCATAAGATTTCAAAAATCTTTCTGCTATGATGTTCTGCATTGTGAAATAGGGGTCAGCGCTATATTTTGCAGTCTTATCAACGCCAAATATCTCCCGCTGCCCCAGAGATAAACTATAAGGATCTGTAGATGAAACGTGTTGTCATCACTGGTATGGGTATTAACTCGTGCATTGGTAATACATTAGAGGATGTGAATCACTCTTTACAAAACGGGATTTCAGGAACACGTTTTAATCCGACTTATGCTGAACTGAATTTCAAAAGCCATGTGAGCGCTGCTGCTGAACAGGATTTTGATGGTATTGACCGTAAGCTGAAACGCTTTATGGGCGTGTGTGCGATGTATGCCTACAATGCTGCTGTTGCAGCCGTTGAGCACGCAGGTTTAAAACAGGAAGATCTGGCGAATAATCCACGTTATGGTATTGCCGGTGGTTCAGGTGGCAACTCGACAGCTTCTGTAGTAGAAATGACAAAATTGCTGGAAGAAAAAGGCGCACGCAAAGTTGGTCCATTCTTCGTACCACGCAACATGTCGAATACCATTACAGCAAACGTCGGTGTCGCATTTAAATTACAAGGGATTGCACACTCGATTACTAGCGCTTGTGCAACTTCTGCCGATGCAATTGGTTATGCTTATAACCTGATCCAACTGGGTAAACAGGATTTAATGCTTGCCGGTGGTGGTGAAGAAGATCACTGGTCTCAAAGCCTGCTATTTGATGCGATGGGTGCACTGTGCTCTAAATACAACGACACACCTGAAACAGCTTCTCGTCCATATTCAGCAGACCGTGACGGTTTCGTGATTGCTGGTGGTGGCGGTTTCGTGGTGCTTGAGTCTTTAGAACATGCTCAGGCACGTGGCGCGAATATTCTGGCTGAAGTTGTGGCTTATGCAGCCAACTCTGATGGTGCTGACATGGTTGCTCCATCTGGCGAAGGTGCAACACGTTGTATCCTGATGGCTCTAGAAGAAGCCAAACAACATGGCGTAGATAAAATTGATTACGTGAACACACATGGTACTTCTACTCCAGCGGGTGATGTTACTGAACTTAAAGCCATGGCACGTGCCTTCGGTGAAGGTCAGGTTCCTCCACTCAGCTCGACTAAATCTATGACAGGTCACAGCCTGGGTGCTGCAGGTGTACAGGAAGCGATCTACTCTATCCTGATGATGCAAAATGACTTTATTGCACCAAACATCAACGTGACTGAACTGGATGAAGGCGCAAAACCATTTGATATCGTACTTGAAAAACGTGACGCAAAATTGAATACTGTGATGAGTAACAGTTTCGGTTTCGGCGGCGTAAATGCTTGTCTCGTTTTCAAAAAATGGGAAGGCTAAGCCGCCCATTTTAGGGTGACTTGATGGATGCTCCTTCTGATGCTTTCTTGTGGGTAAAAGCATTACATATTATTGCTGTGGTTTGCTGGTTCGCTGCATTGTTCTATCTGCCACGGCTTTATGTCTACCATGCCATGAGCGAAGATGTCGTAAGTCATCAACGCTTTGAAATTATGGAACGCAAGCTGTATCGCGGGATTATGTGGCCAGCTATGGTCGCCACGCTGATCACAGCACACTTTCTGGTCGATTGGGGTGATGCAACGCGTCATTACCATGAAGCCTTATGGTTCTATCTGAAAGTCGGCTTGGTTGGCTTGCTAGTCATTTACCATTTGGTATGTGGTTATTATCGTAAGAAACTGATGGAAAATGCCCATTACAAGTCACACAAGTTCTGGCGCTTCTTTAATGAAATGCCAACGCTGATTTTATTTGCTGTGGTGATTTTAGTGGTGGTAAAACCTACTTTCTAAAATTCCCTAAAATAAAAAATCCCCGATTGATCGGGGATTTTTTATGTCTGCACTTTATTCTCCGGAGAGAATTTGCTGACGTTTACGAAGACGTGGTTTATACAAAGTATGATAGGTAGTAAACAGAATCACCAACCACAGCGGACTAATCATCAGTGCCTTCATGGTATCTGCTTCCAGACTTAAAATAACTAAGGCAAAGAACAAGAAGATCAACACCAGATAGGACATCCAGATTCCGCCCGGCATTTTGAAGGTCGAAGTGGCATGTTTTTCAGGTTGCTGTTTACGGTAACGGATATAACACACCATAATCAGCCCCCAGATACTGATAAACAGAATCACACAGAGTGAGCTGGCCAGCGTAAAGGCTTCCATCGTGTTCGGTACAAAGTACTGGAAAGCCGCACCTGCCATAATAAAGGCACAAGAAAATAACAGACCTTTAGCCGGAACTGCGCGACTTGAAAGCTCAGCCAAAGCCTGAGGTGCCTGACCATCACGTGCCAGACCAAACAGCATCCGGCTGGTAGAGAACACGCCACTATTCATGGAGGACATCACAGAAGACAGCACCACCAGATTCATGATAATGGCTGACACTGGAATACCCGCATGCAGGAAAAGGGTCACGAAAGGGCTTTGATCAGCAGGAATTTCTACCCACGGTGTTACAGACATAATCACCAGCAGAGACAATACATAGAACAGGATGATTCGCGTAGGAATCGCATTCACTGCTTTAGGCAAGTTCTTTTCCGGATCCTTGGTTTCAGCCGCCATCGTACCCAGCAGCTCTACACCTACGAAAGCAAACATCGCAATCTGGAAGCCAGCCAGAAAGCCCATTGTGCCCTTAGGGAACATACCATCATAGGCCCAGACATTGGTCAGGCTGGCAGCCGATCCACTTGGTGCCTGGAAGTCGCTGAAGATCATATATCCGCCAATCACAATCAGGCCCAGAATCGCCAGAATTTTAATCAGGGCGAACCAAAACTCGATTTCACCAAACAGCTTCACGGTCAGCAGGTTAATTCCCAGTACCAGCAATACACAGCCCGCACTGATCATGGCCTGTCCCATGGGTGTAAAAGCCATATCGGGTGGCAGCCAGAAATTCAGATAATTGATAATTGCCGCTAAGTCGGCAATACCGACCAGAATCCAGCCCAGCCAGTACGACCAGCCAATATAATAGCCAGCCCCCGGACCAATCAGGTCATGCGCCATATCAATGAAGGATTTATAGTGCAAATTGGATAACAGGATTTCCCCTAATGCACGCATCAGGAAAAAGAACATGGCTCCAATAATCATGTAGATAAACAAGATTGAAGGCCCTGCCAGTGCAATCGTTTTACCAGAACCCATAAACAGGCCTGTACCAATGGCACCACCAATGGCAATTAACTGCAAATGACGGTTAGAGAGCTTACGTTGTAATTCATGGGGAGATGATGATGCATCATCTTTAGAAGAGGCTGTATTCATATTCGGTTCCTTTTTCACATCAAGCCTTCGCTTATCTGATAGGATTTCTTCCTGAAATCCTGATTGCAGATGCAGTTTCATTTAATGGATTAAATGATCAGGCCTGATATGCTTACAAAATCAAGTTGGGAGATATAAAAATCTGAAGCAACTTAAGGGAGTGCTGCAATCACTGCAATTTCAATTAACCAGGCGGGATTTACCAGATCCGCCTGAATGGTTGCGCGTGCTGGTGTGCCACATCCCTCGAGCCATTCAATCCAGAGTGCATTGACGGTTTGAAAGTCTTCCAGGTTTTTAACAAAGAGCTGTGCAGATAACAGACGGCTTTTGTCTGTACCTGCCAGTTTAAGGAGTTGATCAATCTTCATGAGCACTTCCCGCGTTTGACCACGAATATCCAGACTGCTGCTGTCTGGCACCTGCCCTGATAAATACACCGTTTTATTGTGAATGGTGACAGCACTCATGACCTGATTGCTGTTCAAATGCTGAATATCTGCATGTTCCGTCATAATTTTATCCTCTCTTATTTCTAATATTTGTTTAATCTTTAGCTTTCAATCTGCACGGGCACACGTTGAGTAATGGCACACATCAGCTCATAGCCAACCGTACCCGAACCCGCGGCCACTTCATCAATCGGCAATACTGTGCCGTGTATGGATTGTCCCCACAGCACAACTTCGCTACCAATCTGCGCATCAGGTATAGAACCTAGATCAACCGCCAGCATATCCATACTGACGCGACCGACCGTTTGGGTTCGAATCCCATCTACCAAAACTGGTGTTCCAGTTTGTGTGATTCGCTGATAACCATCCGCATAACCACAGGCCACAATTCCAATCTGCATATCTTGCTCAACTATAAAAGTAGAGCCATAACCAATGCTGTCTTCTGCCCGAACCTGCTGAATCGCGATCAGTTCGCTACGCAGACTCATGGTCGGCTTTAAGTTCCAGTGATCAATCGTATGGGCGGGATAGTCAGGTGAGCTGCCGTAAAGCATGATGCCGCTACGTACAATGTCTGACTGTATATGCTGATGATGACGCAGAATGGCAGCACTATTACTGAGTGAAGTTTTGCCCGGCAGATTTTGAATGGTTTCGGTAAAGACCAGCTGTTGATGTTCAATACCTTCCTGTCCAAGGCGCATGCCATCCGCATCGGAAAAATGTGTCATATGACTGATGGAGCATACTTGCTTAATATTTTTTAATTCCTGAAAAGCGACACGATACTGCTCAGGTAAAAAACCCAGTCGGTTCATTCCGCTATTCATTTTTAAAAAGATATCAAACTGTACGTCTGGTTGTAAGTCGACAAAGGTTTTTAACCATTCCAGTTGATGCTGGGCATGAATTGCAAAACTTATCCCGTACTTGGCGCAGTCGAATAAATCTTCAAGGCCAAAAATGCCTTCCAGTAACAATAAGGGTTTGTCACAGCCTAAGGCACGCAAACGCTTTCCTTCAGTAAGATCCAGAAAGGCAAAACCATCAGCACTTTTTAATGCGGGATAAACCCGCTCAATACCGTGCCCATAGGCATCAGCTTTAACCACTGCAAAGACCTGGCTTTGAGGTGCGCAGGAACGTGCAACTTGCAGGTTATGTTGCAATGCCTGTTGATGAATCACCGCGTGTATTGGACGTGGCATAAATTTCTTCCCTGAAACTGATAATCCTTAAAAGCTTAAGCAACCTGCTGATAACGATTCAGCGACAAGCCTTCAGTACTAATCTCAGGTGCTTGACCCAGTACCAGATCACTGATCAGCTTTCCTGAACCACAGGCCATGGTCCAACCTAGGGTACCGTGTCCAGTATTTAGGAACAGGTTATTAAAGCGTGTTGGTCCAATGATTGGCGTACTATCCGGGGTCATTGGACGTAAGCCGGTCCAGAAACTGGCCTGCGCCATATCGCCGCCCGGGAACAGGTCACGAGTGACCATTTCCAAGGTTGCGCGACGATCTTCATTCAGACCCAAATTAAAGCCTGTCAGCTCTGCCATACCACCGACACGGATGCGCTGATCAAAACGAGTCAATGCAATCTTGTAAGTTTCATCCAGCACAGTCGATTGCGGTGCATGAGTCTGATCCACAATTGGAATGGTCAATGAATAACCTTTAACCGGATACACCGGCAGATCCAGGTGTAACGGCTTCAGGAAATCACGGGAATAGCTACCGAAAGCCAGCACATATTTATCTGCGGTCAATACCTGACCGTTGACCAGCACACCTTTAATCTGGTCACCTTCAAACAGCAGTTTTTCAACATGCTGGTTAAACTTGAACTGTACGCCCATGCCTTTGGCATAATTGGCCAGCGCATTGGTGAACAGGTAGCAATCACCAGTTTCATCATTTGGCAGATGCAAACCACCTACCAGTTTATCTTTAGCTTCTGCCAGTGCCGGTTCAACTTTGGCTAGCTGTTCACGATCCAGCAATTCAAAATCCACGCCGGTTTCTTTCAGCACTTCGATATCACGTTGCACTGCATCGAGCTGTGCTTCCTTACGAAAAATCTGCAAGGTTCCTTTAGAACGGTTTTCATAAGAAATGCCGATATCACGACGTAGATTACGTAAACAGTCACGGCTATATTCAGCGACCCGCACCATACGTTCTTTATTCACTGCATAATGCTGGGCATTACAGTTTTTCAGCATCTGGGCCATCCACTGTAACTGCCACAGACTACCATCAACATTAATCGCCAATGGTGCATGATGCTGGAACATCCATTTCACTGCTTTAAATGGAATGCCAGGTGCTGCCCACGGTGTCGAATAACCAGGAGAAATCTGGCCTGCATTACCAAAACTGGTTTCTTCAGCTGGACCTGCCTGACGGTCAAGGACAGTCACTTCTGCTCCCTGCTGCGCAAGATAGTAGGCACTTGTTACACCAATGACACCACCACCTAATACAATTACGCGCATGACATTACCCTCAATGACGTTTATAGTTTATTTCACCAGTATATTTTTGGATCAATAGTGAATTTCACTGTTTTAAACTGATATATTCAGCAAATTCACTAGATTTTTCGCGTCATTTTTAAAAATTAAGGGAATAATAGATGCGTAAATTAGACCGCATTGATCGCATGATTTTAGATATCCTGCAGCGCGATGGACGCATTGCCATTAGTGAACTTGCCTCCCGAGTCAACCTCTCCACCACACCTTGTTCCGAGCGGGTCAAGCGACTGGAACGGGATGGGATCATCATGGGTTACCATGCCCGGCTCAATCCGGAAAAGCTGGAAAAGAACCTGTTAGTGTTTCTGGAAATCAAACTTTCTGCCAAATCCGGTGATGTATTTGAACAGGTCGCGCGTGACTTAAGCGAAATTCCTGAAGTGCTGGAATGTCATCTGATCTCGGGAGATTTTGATTATCTGGTGAAAGCACGCCTAAAGGAAATGAGTGCTTACCGGCGTCTGCTTGGGGATTTATTAAAAAAGCTCCCATCTTCTGCTTCCTCACATAGTTATGTGGTGATGGAAGAAGTAAAGGAAAGTTCATATCTGGATGTAGGAATCTAATTCTGACAAGGGTTCAAGTGGTAGATACAACAAAACCCCATAAGGGGCTTTGTTGTGAACCGTTTATCTGAATTAGATAAGTTTAAAATAAAATTTTATTAATTTATATTGATGATTATCTAAAACTAGGCAGGAATACGTAGTACCTGACCCGGGAAAATATCATCCGCATTTTTCAGTAAAGGGCGATTTGCCTCGAAAATCTTGTTGTACTGGTTGGCATCACCATAAAATTCTTTCGAAATTTTAGATAAGGTATCACCCGATTTAACCGTATAGAACTTACTTTCAGGTTCCGGATTCGCTACAGTCAGCTGGTCATCCACTTTAGCGACATGATCAACATTTCCTACCGCTAAAATAATCTTTTCACGATCCGCCTGACTTTGTACCTGTCCGCGTACGGTTGCCAGATCTGAGGTTGAGTTATAGCTGATCGACAATCCTGTAATTGGCAGTCCTAGGCTTTTAACATGGCCTAATAATTTGTTCGCTATTTCCTGTGCAGAAGGTTCAGCCGATGCTGCTTTAGGTGCAGCGGCAGGTGCCTGTTGAGTTGCTGCCGGTGTTTGTTGTGGCTCCGCAGCTGCAGTGTTCTTTTTACCAATGCCTTTTACAAAATCAAAAAGACCCATAGTGGACTCCATTCTTGTTATTCATCAGATCATTCTTATTTGTACAAGGAAAGCAGCAGATACAAAGTTAGTCATTGGTAAGCAAAAGGTTATCGATTGTAAAATCACCCTATATCTATTCTACAGGCACAAAAAAACCACCTTGCGGTGGTCTTTAGGTTCAGCAAAGCTGAAAATCAGCATTAACCAAGTTTTTTAGTAACATAGTCAATAGCAGATTGAACAGTTGTGATTTCGTTAGAATCTTCATCAGGAATAGTGATGTCGAAGTCATTTTCGAAAGACATAACAAGTTCAACCAGGTCTAGAGAATCAGCACCTAAGTCATCCATGAAAGATGCTTCGTTTTTAATCTCTTCGACTTTAATACCAAGTTGTTCTGCAACCGCTTGTTTAACGCGTTGTTCGATATCGCTCACAGGAATTCTCCTCATTGCTTGTGGCGTTTTTAATGCCGTTAGTTTAATTGAATCTATAAAATTTGGAAAGTTAATACATGTGCCGTTTAGCTCATGTATAAACCACCATTAACGTGAATGACTGTACCTGTAATGTAACTGGCTTTGTCCGATGCCAGGAAACTTACGGCATTCGCGATATCTTGTGGATCACCTAAACGGTTTAAAGCCACTTGATCACTCATTTTCTTGCGAATTTCTTCACTTAACTGTTCAGTCATTTCAGTCGCGATAAAGCCTGGTGCAACAGCATTGACAGTAATCTGACGACTACCCATTTCTTTAGCCAGACTGCGACCAAATGCCTCAATACCTGCTTTTGCTGCAGAGTAGTTTGCCTGACCTGGGTTAGCAAAATGCGCCACCACAGAACTGATATTAATGATACGGCCGAAACGTGCCTTAGTCATACCTTTCAGCACACGTTTAGATAAACGATAAACGGCTTTCAGATGAATGTTTAAAATATCATCCCAGTCGTCTTCCGACATACGCAATAACAGATTGTCTTTGGTAATACCGGCATTATTCACCAGTACCAGCACAGGACCATAGTTTTGTTCAATATCACTGACTAGCGCATCAATCGCAGTACCATCACGTACATCTAGAACTTTACCGGCACCATTTTTAGCAAATTGTGCATTAAGTTTCTCTGCACCCGCTTCAGAAGTTGCAGTACCTACGACAAAATAACCGTCTTGAATTAATTGTTGTGCAATTGCAGCACCAATGCCGCGGCTTGCACCTGTCACCAAGGCAACTTTACGTTCCTGTGTCATGCAATTTTCCCTTCTGCCACCAATACGGTGTTAAGCGCATCTTCCAGACGAGATTGAGTATCTAATGGAAGTGCTTTTTCGATATTTGGTAAACGTTTTGCCATATTGGCCAGTACATTACCTGGGCCACATTCTACAATGTACTCAACGCCTTCATCTTGAAGGAATTGTAGTGTTTTAGTCCATTGTACTGACTCATACAGCTGCTCAGTCAAAGCCTGACGAAGCTCACTCACGTCCGCAGCTGCTTTTGCGCCTACATTTTGTAATACAGGTATGCGTGGCATCTCAATGGCAGTTTGTTCCAAAGCTGTTGCGAACTGCTCAGCGGCAGGTTTCATCAGTGAACAATGTGAAGGAACTGAAACTGGCAGTGCAATCGCTTTACCGCCATTTTCTTTGGCCAGTGCCATCACGACTTCTACACGTTCTTTATTACCGGCAACTACGACTTGCCCCTGAGCATTATAGTTGGCTGCTTCAACTGAACCTTCGCCTGCTGCTGTTGCGTGTGCACAAAGCTCGATCACTTTGGCATCATCCAGACCCAGAATCGCTGCCATTGCACCTACGCCTTGAGGTACAGCAGTTTGCATCAACTTACCACGCAGGTTCACCAGCTTGACTGCATCACCCAGACTTAAAGCACCCGCTGCAACTAACGCGCTGTATTCACCGAGTGAATGGCCCGCCATATATTTTGGTGCTACCCCACCCAGCTCTAACCATACACGCCATAATGCGATGGATGCTGTTAATAGTACCGGTTGAGTAAATTCGGTTTGATCCAGACCTTCACCCGTCTGTGCAATCTGCCACAGATCAAAACCCACCGCTTCAGATGCTTCAGCAAATGTATCGCGGATACCACTAAACTGTTCTGCAAGTTCAGCGAGCATGCCGACTTTTTGTGAACCCTGACCTGGGAACACAAATGCAGTTTTAGTTGCTTGAGCTGCTTGTTCGAGTTGTTTAGCAGACATAAATAAAATCCTTTCATTCAAGAGGTGCGAATCTTTTCTTAGACCTAAAATTGGCCGATCAGATCACCTTACCCATTGTGGAGCGCAATTTAACACGTAATTTTGGCTTGGGTAATTGCCAAATACAACAAAAACCGCGACTTCACATGATGGCCGCAAAACCTGAACATAAAATCAGGCATAAAAAAAGGGAGCTTAACGCTCCCATTTTTTCTACTAAGCTTTAACGCTTAATACATCATCAATTATTCAGCAGATGCTTTAGCGAATAATTGACGACCACGGTAGATACCATCTTTAGATACGTGGTGACGACGATGAGTTTCACCAGTAGTTTGGTCTACAGTTAATGCATTCTCAGTTAAAGCGTCATGTGAACGGCGCATGTCACGGCGAGAGCGACTTTTACGGTTTTGCTGAACGGCCATGATGGCTCCTTACAAATATCGAAAAAATGGATCAGAACAAATTCGATTGTCTTATACGCATGAGTATAACACAAAAATTAGTTAAGTTTACCCTTCAAAGCTGCCAAAACTTCAAACGGATTATCCCGTTTTTCTTCAACAACTTCTTCTGCGGCAGGTTGATGCTTATGCTCACAAACGTCATGCTTAGGAGACAGCGGCATCAACAATAACAATTCATCTTCTATCAGTGCGAGTAAGTCAGCGGTGGCAGGTGCATCATATGAACCCTTCGTCGTTGCTTCACTTTCACCTAAGACGATGAAATCAGCATCCTCATCCAAGCGCTCTATCAGTGACTCATCATCCACAAGAGCTAGATGAAAATCTGAAACGAGTTCGATTTCAACGGTCTCCAGACAACGCTGGCATTCCATTGGAACTTTCGTTTCAACATGACCATCCAACCATGCAATGCGATGATAGGCATCCATTGATAGCTTACAGTCTATGTTAATCAATTGATCATCAATTGATCCAACAGCTTCACGAGCAATACGAACAAAGCGGGATAAAGGCAGTTGACCTGACCATTTAAAGCCCTGTTCAGCCCATTTAAACGGCTCAATCTGTGCCGGAAAGGTATTTGCTGACATAATTAAGGCGGCAATTCTACAAATTCATCAGAACTCTGTCAAAGATTAAGATACAATTTTGTACTTATTTTTAGACAGACCAATTGGGTAATTTCAGTCATGCATCTGTTGCAGCCGCAAACAGAAGTGAATGTTTCATCACTCGTTAGCACACTTTCAACCTCCGATTCTGACAGCTCACTACAGCAAGTGCAACGCTTACCGTGGGCGAATTTATCCTCAGAAGCGGAACAGGTTGATTGGCTCATCTTACACTTTAATCACTGGTTTTCCCACCTAAATGTCACTTTAGTCCGTGGTGAGTTTGAACCGGAGTATTTCCCGGCAACAAAAGATAGCCCTGCCCGGATCCAGTTTGCGCATGGCTTCTTTAATAGTGCCCTGCATGAAATCAGTCACTGGACGATTGCCGGTGACAAGCGCCGTCTGCTGCCAGATCTGGGTTATTGGTATGCGCCAGATGGTCGCACCAAGGAACAGCAGGCATTATTTGAGCAGGTCGAAATCAAACCACAAGCGATTGAATGGATGTTTTCCAAAGCATTTGGTCGTAAGTTCCGTGTGTCTCTGGATAATTTAACCGGCGATGGTGGTGATGGCTCCAGCTTTAAAGATAATGTCTATGCCCAGGTGCAACGTTATTTTAGTGGCGAAGCCAAACTGCCGCGTGATGCCAAACGCTTCATTGATTGTATCTGTGTCTGCACCCGTGCGGGCAAAAGTTTACAATCTGATGAATTTCAACGTGAAATGCTTGATTAAATTACACAAATCTACCTGTTTGTCATTGTTACTTTATACAAAGGCATTTCATAATAAGTTTAAGGCAGGTTGGGAGGAATATTTATGCTGCATTTACGTGTACACCCGGATAATCCGCAAGCTCGTCTGATCAGTCAGGCAGTAGAACGTATTCGTGCCGGTGATGTTGTGGTTTATCCGACCGATGCAGCCTATGCGATTGGCTGCCAGATCGGGAATAAACATGCGATGGAGCGAATCGCACAGATTCGTGGTCTAGGACCTAAGCACCAATATGCCATTATCTGCTGTGACTTATCCGATCTTGCGACTTATGCCAAAGTCGACAATGCCGTCTATCGTTTGCTGAAAAATAATACACCTGCTGTGACCACGTTTATTCTTCCGGCAACCAGCGAAGTGCCTAAACGTTTAATGCATCCAAAGAAAAAAACCATTGGTTTGCGTATCCCTACCAATCCTGTGTGTCAGATGCTGCTTCAAGAGCTGGGCGAACCGCTGCTCACTTCAACGCTCATCCTGCCAGACCAGACGGATCCTTTAGATGATCCTTATGACATTGAAATGCAGCTTGGTAAGCGTATTGATGTTTTTATCGACAGTGGACTAGGCACATTAAGTACGACTTCTATTGTGGATTTATCAGGAGATCAGCCTGAAGTGATTCGTCGTGGTGTTGGTGATGTCAGTGCTTTTGAATAAATAAAGCTGCTTCTAATGAAGTCTCAGAAGAAAATAAAATGGATTTGTTTTATATCCTCCTGAACCTGAATGAATTTCCTGCCGATCATCTGATCTATGCTGAATTGCCTTGGACACTGGAATCCAAGGCAATATCTATCGATAAAAATTCCAAGCCAGAATTAAATCTGAATATCAATAATATTGAATACTCATACTTTCTTGAGATCGCGATGGCAAGAAAACTTCTACAAGTTTATTCAACAAGCAATGTTTGTCTGGCAGCTACCTGCCAACGTATCATCGAATATGTATTGCGAGATCAGAATTAAAATAACCTTATCACGCATGCCAGGATTTAATAGCTCGCTGCACGCTCCTGAGTAGATGTACTGACCGCTGGTGCAACCGAAGGAACCTGATTATTCAAACTTGGCATTGGGGGGAACGGATCACCTTCTTTATAATGTTTTAACTGCAAGAAGTTTGGACATTCCGACAGTTTTTGCTGATGAGTTGCAAGTTCAGCACCAAACCTGTTTTTGACTGAAACATGAAAAGTGATTTGATCCTCTTCAAGCACATTCAATAACGCAGTCCGGGCTGTGGATTCCATAGTCCTAAAAGAATCAATAGAATTACAGCTCATGGTTTTGACCATTGCAGTAACACCGTCGGGTAAATCTTTGCCCGTATAAAGCGTATTACGCATATAGAAACGAATATGAGGATACTGGTCCAGTACGCTAAAATCCAGTTTCATGGCCTGCATCACTGGTTTGGCCTGCTCGACAAAGCTGGAAAAGCCGCCAGACTTCAGATTGGTACGCATTTCATTTTCAAGCTGCATGAGCTGATATTGAGGATAGCCCCAGAATACCCCTAAGCCGATGACGCCGATTAACACAAGTATGATTGGCATTTTTATAATTAACCTGATCTATGATTGTTATTTATCAATATTTTTTTGGCTATATTAGTTTATTTTTTAGGCGATAGATAACTGTTTTTTCTTATTTTTATCACATATTTCCTGATGAGCTTTCACTCAGTCACTATTTAATAGGTGCTGAGAATCTTGTAAAAATTCTCTATATGAAGTTACAGTTTCTCAGACCACTCAGACCATATTGTATTTAATTTTAGCTAATAGATCTCTTTCATAAATCAAAAAACGATCTTCTTTTTGGTTAATATTTGCACTCCGGATTTCTTGGCATTCGTGCATAATCTGCGGATGAAATACATCGATTCAAACAAGCTTTCTGATCCTCAGTTCAAGCGATACACAGGCATCTCATGGTCAACTTTCTATTTGATGGTTGAGCAATTGCAGAAGCATGTCCCTGCCAAAGGCAGACCGCCCAAGTTAAGCCTGGAGGATCAGGTTCTGCTCTGTCTGAGCTATTGGCGGGAATACCGAACCTTATTTCACGTTGCGACGAGTTACGGGGTTTCAGAGCCCACAGCCTCAAGAATTGTCCATCATGTTGAAGACTGCCTGATTCGGTCCAATCTGTTTAATTTACCCAAAGATTTACCCGAGGGCGAAGGCATCGACTGGAATGTTGTGATCGTGGATGCCACGGAAATTCCAATCCAAAGGCCTAAAAAAACAGAAGAAAAGCTATAGCGGCAAGAAAAAGACCCATACCTTTAAAGTACAGGCCATGATTCACTACAAAACTCAGCAAATTCTGAGTTTATGTACCAGTCGCGGTGCAGTGCATGATTTCGAGTTGTTCAAACGCAATTTAAACCAGATTCCTTTTGGGGCTTTTATTCTTGCAGATAAAGGCTATCAGGGGATTTATGTGTTGTATCCGAATAGCCTGTTGCCATTAAAAGCCAAAAGACACTGTAAATTGGATCCTGAATTGAAAATCTATAATCAAGAAATCAATAAAAGAAGAATCGGAATTGAGCATGTATTTGGCAGCCTGAAAACCTTCAAAATCCTTGCTGAGCGTTATCGAAATAGAGGTAAAAGGCTTGGTTTGAGATTCAATTTAATCGCTGGAATCTACAACTTGGAACTGAGCAAAAAATGATTTATGAAAGAGGTCTAATATGCTGTTTAATATCAGACTTGTGCGTTTTACCCAATTAAAAAAATAAAATTTCTCCTAAAATAAATATGGTTTTTTTGCATTTGAATGCATATCTATTTTATTTAACGACAATTTTCCAGTACAATGCCAACTACTAAATTATGTGCTTTTTCTCCTGACAACAGCTCGGGGAATAAGCCATTTCATGCCTTTGAAAATTCGCGTGGCTTATAATTGTAATGACTCAAATGCCCCATAACGCTATGGAATCTGCTCCAAACATCCGGGTTCTGGATGAATGGCAAAATACGATTCCAGAGGATCTGTATATTCCTCCAGCAGCGTTTGAAATTCTGTTAGAACATTTTGAAGGCCCCCTCGACTTTTTAATCTACCTGATCCAGAAAAATGGTTTTGACCTGTTACAGGTTGATATCGCGCCGATTGCCTCCCAATATCTGTCCTATATGGATGCGATGAAATCCCTGAATATTGAATTGACCGCAGATTATATGGTGATGGCAGCCTTGCTAGCCGATCTCAAATCTCGTTTATTGCTGCCTAAACCGAAAAGCGCGGCTGCGGTTGAACAGGATCCGAAACAGGATCTGATTGAGCGTCTGGAAAATTATTTACGGATTAAGCAGGCTGCGGAACGTCTGGGTCAGATGACGATTCTGGAACGTGATACCTTTCAGACCAATGTGCACTTAGGCGAGTTTATCCAGCCGAATGAAGGTCATAGTGCCGATCTGCTGCGTGATGCCTTGCTTTGTGTCTTTAACCGCCCTGAACCGGTCATTCATCAGGTGCAACAGGAGCCTGTTTTACTAGAAGAGCGGATTGCCTATATTGAAAGCCGTCTGGAATCTGGTGAAGTCTTATCTTTTGATAAATTACTCAAGCCAAGTCAGGGACGCATGGGTGTAGTCGTGACCTTTATGGCCGTGTTGGAACTCACCCGCCAGCAAAAAATTCAAATTATTGCCTCAGGTGTTGAGGCACCGCTCGCAATTCAAGGAGCACACGCATGAACACAGACCATAATATCTCCTTGTCTGCGGAAGATAATCTGCATGAAATTCTGATGCAGCTGGAAGCCATTATTTTTGCCAGTGACTCCCCAGTTTCCTTAGCTCGACTGAAAGAAGCATTTCAGGATCGCTATAGCAAGCAGGAGCTGCGCCAGTATTTACAACAGCTTTCCATGCTGATGCATGGCCGTTCTATTGAACTGGTTGAAACTGTGCAAGGTTACCGTTTTCAAGTGCGTGTAAAATATCGTAATATTATTGCACAGACCTGGCCCGAGCGACCGACACGCCTGTCACCTTCATTACTGGAGATGCTTGCGGTGATTGCTTATCATCAGCCAGTGACCCGAGCTGATATTGAACAAATTCGTGGTGTCACGAATAACAGTCAGATTTTGCGTACGCTGTTTGACTGGAACTGGATTAAAGAATCCGGCTTTCGTGAACTCCCTGGAAGACCTGCGTTGTTAGTGACAACGCCACAATTTTTAAATGCGTTTGGCTTAAATTCTTTAGGCCAATTGCCTCCCCTGCAGGATGCCAAGGAAGCTTTTATGGCGCTCGATGCGAATGCACCGAAGTCATAAATAGGTGAACTGTTGAATAATTATTTCTAAGGTTATGCTGTCATGAGTGAAAAGTTGCAAAAGGTGCTTGCACGTGTTGGTTTGGGTTCTCGCCGTTATATGGAAGAAGTCATTGCCGCAGGTCGTGTGAGTGTGAATGGGCAGATTGCCCAAGTGGGTGAACGAATCGAACCAGGTGATGAGCTTCGCATCGATGGTCGTAAAGTGCAGTTCCAGATCGAAGACGAAATCCGTCGTCGTGTCCTGATTTACTATAAGCCAGAAGGCGAAATCTGTTCACGTAATGATCCTGAACAGCGTCCAACAGTATTTGACAACCTGCCATCAATTCAAGGCGATCGCTGGGTAATGGTCGGCCGTCTGGATATTAACTCGACCGGTCTGTTACTGTTCACAAATGACGGTGAACTAGCGAATCGTTTAATGCACCCATCAAATGAAATCGAACGTGAATATGCGGTTCGTGTCATGGGTGAAGTGACTCCACAACTGAAAAACAACATGCTGAAAGGCGTGGTGCTAGATGATGGTCCTGCGAAGTTTGAATCATTCTCTGAACTGGGTGGTGACGGGATCAACCGTTGGTATCAAGTTGTCGTGAAAGAAGGTCGTAACCGTGAGGTTCGTCGTATCTTTGAATCACAAGGCCTGAAAGTCAGCCGTTTATTACGTACCCGTTATGGTACCGTGATTCTGCCACGTGAACTTCGTACAGGTCGCTGGATTGAACTGGATAAACAGGATATCGATAACCTGACCAAATCAGTTGAGCTGAAACCGCGTCAAGGTACCGGCTTATTCGGCATGGCGAAACGTCGTAATGAGCGTATGCAGGAAAAACCAATGGCAGCGCGCCGTGGTGGTTACCTGCGTCAGCAACGCCGTGATACCGATGAGCAGCAGCCGCAATACAACAACCGTGAACGTCGCGATGATCAAGGCTTTGGTCGTCGTGAAAACCAGAATGGCACCCAGTTTGCACGTCGTGACAACCGTGAAGACAACCAGTTTGGCCGCCGCGAAAACCGTGAAGGTAATGCACCACGCGGTTTATATGGTGCGAATAAAGGCTTTAAAAAGTTCTAGGCTTTGAATAAGATAGAGTCACTTCGGTGGCTCTTTTTTTGCAAGAACAATAATAATGACAAACCAATATTATAAACCTATGTCTACTAAGACTAACCGGCTTTACGGCTTCTATATATTGATGCTGATCCATTTTATGCTGGTTCATTACAACATCTGGCAAAGAGCTGATCCAGAGCGCAGCCCTATCCCTTTTAGTGATTTTCATTTTATTCGTGATTTTAGTACGCATCCTTTGCAAGTGCTGGATCTATGGACCTGTATCCTAATCGGTTCCTCCCTCTTATTGGTTCTTGTCATCCATCTTATAAAAACATACCGGGCACTGGTCATTTCTGAGCATAGTATCTACTGGTTTCTCTTTGAGCATCCTTACCGCAAGGTATGTAAATTGAGTGAAGTTCAGCAGCTTGAATATATTGCAATTCCTCCCAATGACCAGCATCAAATGGTATTGCTCCGCTTACATACAGCGGCACAAAACTATGATCTTAATCTCAGTCAATTTAATATGCTAGACCAAAAATTAATATACGAGCAGTTGGCTCAGCGATTTCCTGAAAGTGAATTCCCGTCATAAAAAATGCCCAGCAATGTGGACATTTTTTATTTCGTACTTTAGCAAGTTACTGCGGAATACCCTGAGGAATCGCACTTAACAGACGCTTGGTATAGTCGTGTTGCGGAGACTGATACAGATCATCTGAGTTGGCAATTTCCACCAGATCACCATGATTTAGCACCATGATCTGATCAGCAATATATTTCACTACTGATAAATCATGCGAAATAAAGATATAACTCAGACCAAACTCATCCTGTAAATCCTGCAATAAGTTCAGTACCTGCGCCTGTACGGATACATCCAGTGCGGACACTGATTCATCACAGATCAAAATCTCAGGCTTTAAGGTCAGACAGCGTGCAATTGCAATCCGCTGACGCTGGCCACCTGAGAACTCATGTGGATAGCGATAGAAGGCCTGAGCCGGTAAGCTGACCCGTTCCAGCAGATCCAGTGCCATCTGTTTACGTTCTGCATCATCCTTGCCGATATGATGAATCTGCATCGGCTCCATCAGGATTTGTCCCACGGTAAAACGCGGATTCAAAGAAGCATAAGGGTTCTGGAAAATGATCTGGATTTTACGCTGATAGGCCGTAAACTCTTTTTCAGTCATCGACAAGATATCTTTACCCTGAAACAACGCCTTGCCGCCTGTAGCTTGTTGCAGTCGCATCAGGAGCAAACCAATCGTGGTTTTACCAGAACCTGACTCCCCAACCAGCCCTAAGGTTTTGCCTTTAGCCAGCTGAAAAGACACGCCTTTCACAGCCTGAAATTCATCTTTTCCAAATAGGCCTTTACGGCTATAGAAGGATTTTTTCAGATCACGTACATCGAGAATGATCTCTTCATTACCTTTTAAACCACGGGAACGTTCCTGTTGTAGCGGAGCGTTCGCATGCAGGTCATGCGCCAGACTATCCTGTTTCATAAAGTCGCTAATCACCGGCAAACGCAAAGGACGGTGCAACAGCTGTGGACGGCAATGCAACAAGGCTTGGGTATAAATATCCTGAGGATTGTTCAGGACTTCTGTCACCGAACCTTGCTCACGAATCTCGCCATAACGCATTACAATGACCTGATCCGCAATTTCACCAACTACCGCTAGGTCATGACTGATGAATAACATCGACATTTGACGGCGCTGACGCAAGGATTCAAGCAGGTCCAGAATCTGTTTCTGGATAGTCACATCTAATGCCGTCGTTGGTTCATCAGCAATCAATAGTTTCGGTTCACAGGCAATGGCCATGGCAATCATGACCCGTTGCTGCTGTCCACCAGATAACTGACTCGGATAAGCATCAATCTTGGTTTCCGGTGAAGGAATACCGACTTCCTGCAAAAGTTCCAGTGTTCTTTGACGGGCCTGCTTTTTATTCATGCCCAAATGCAGGCGTAGAATTTCAGAAATCTGCATGCCTACGGTAAACACCGGATTTAATGAGGACATCGGTTCCTGGAAGATCATGGCAATTTCTTTGCCACAGATCTGACGCATTTCACTCGACTTAAGTTTCAATAAGTCCCGACCTTCAAACAGGATCTGACTGTCTTCAGCGACCTTCGAGTTCTCAGGTGCTAATAGTCCCATCACTGCTAATGAAGTCACAGATTTACCACTTCCGGATTCACCGACTAACGCCACTGTGGTATTGGCCGGAATTTCAAATGAAATTCCTTTGACCGTTTCCACATATTGTTTATTTTCACCTTTAAAACTGACACGTAAGTTATCTACGCGAAGTAACGCGGGTGCTGTGCTTGGATTCATTTCAGACATCGCTGCGCTCCTATTTCAGTTTTGGATCTAATGCATCACGTAATGCATCAGTAAACATTGAGAAAGCTGTCACCAGTACCGCCATCGCCACCGATGCCGCAGTCAACTGCCACCATTTGCCTAAAATCAGCTCGCTTTGCGCTTCATTCAGCATACTACCCCATGACACCACACCAATCGGTACGCCAAAGCCTAAGAAGCTGAGAATGACTTCGGACTTGATAAAGGCCACTGCAAGAATGGACATTTGAACCAAAGCGATATGACTGACATTCGGAAAAATATGCACGAAGATACGGCGCATATTGCTTACCCCAATGGCTTTCGCTGCCAGTACATATTCACGTGCAGTATGCTTCATATATTCCGCACGAACCAGGCGGAATACCCCGGTCCAGCCGGTCAGACCCAAAATCAGGATAATCGATAAGATCCCTTTTTGTTGCAGTACTGCTGCAATCGCTAACACCAGCAACAGATAAGGAATAGAAGTAAAGATATTGTAGAACCAGTTCAGCACATCATCGACCCAACCACCGAAATAGCCAGCAATCGCACCAAGTACTGTACCAATCACCACCGCAACCAGCGCAGCAATCAGGCCAACTAAAATCGAAGTTTCTGCACCTTTAATGGTTTTCAGTAGTACATCCTGACCCCATTTATCTGCGCCAAAGAACAGGCTCTGTTTAAGCTCACTACTCTGATCCAGTAACTGCCCCCCTAATTCCTGATCAATGGCTTTCATATCTTCAGCCAGTGGATCGACTACACCATAATAATCAATCACACCTGCGCCCTGTTCAGCAGCAATTTCTGCTTCCAGTTCTGCAATCACATCTTTTAAAGGATCAACTGGATTAACTGGTACTACGGCAGATTCAGTACTTTGATCTTCACCTGCCGCTCCAGGCATAGACGGTGTATAGATAAAGCTTGGGGGTGCATAACTCACCGCTACTTCTTTATTCCAGTCCTTGGCAATCACACCTGTCATGGAAAGCAGCAACATCAGCAGATAAAACAGCACCACAAATAGGGAGAACATCGCAATGCGGTCACGTTTCAGACGACGCAACGCCAGCTGCCATAATCCGGTTGAAGCAGACTCAGGCACTGCTGAAGCATGTTGCTCTTTTTTAAATATCGCACTCAGCATAATTCACCTACTTCAACTGTACACGTGGATCGACCCATTTATAGATCAGATCGGCAATCAGGTTAAATAACATGGTCGCAGCCGCAACATAGACCGTAATCGCTTTAATTACCGGAAAGTCAGAACGTTCAACTGCGATAATCACTTCACGGCCAATGCCTGGAATACCAAAGAAACGTTCAATCAGGAAAGCACCGATCAGTAAAGCCGGAAGTCCCGCCATGACATCGGTAATGATTGGAATTGATGCATTACGCAATACATGCACGCCCAGAATGCGGCTTTCGCCCAGACCTTTGGCGCGTGCGGTACGGACATAGTCCTGATTGACTTCATCCAAGACAAAACTACGGTAGAGACGTAAAGTCGGTGCAATACTCACCACCAGCATGATTAATACTGGCAATAGTGCATATTTGAATAAGTTTTCAGTAAAGTTATCGCTCCAGCCCTGTACCGGGAACCAGCTCAGTTCATAAGCCAAGACGTACTGGAATACGATGATATAGACCAGAATACTGATCGACATACCGATGGTACACAGCATCATGATCATGCGGTCAGTCAGCGAACCGCGCACTGAAGCGACCCCGAGCGCCAAAATGATTGAAACAATCGTTTGCAGGATAGTCAGTGGAATCAGAATGGTCAGTGATGGCCCCAAACGCGTGGTAATAATCTGTGATACCGACTCACCGGTACTCCAGCTCACGCCATAATCAAAGGTCAAAATCTGCTGGATAAAAATCCACAGTTGTACGTAATAAGGCTGATCGACCCCGAGCTGCTGGCGGATATTTTCAATCTGCTCAGCATTGGCCATTTTACCGGCCAGGATATAGGCCGGATCTCCCCCGACCCAGTTAAATAACAGGAATATCAGCAGAATCACCCCCAGCATGGTGGGGATCATTTGCCAAATCCTTCGAATAATATATGCCAGCATCGCTTTCCTTCCTTGACTTAATGTCCTGAAATTTCATTAAAGAAAGCTTTGCTGTCCGGATCACGGCCCAGAAAATCCTTAACCATCTGATCGCCCGGCTTTTGTCCGCCTTGTGCTAGTACAGTCTCGCGATAGTGCATGCCGACTTTTGGATCCATCAGATGGTCACCATAAGCAGACAACATATCGAGTGCCAGCACTTCAGACCACATATAGCTGTAATAACCCGCCTGATAGCCACCCATCAAATGTCCGAACTGACCCGGGAATTGCTGACCTGGAACAGAGCCCAACGCAGTTTTACTTTCCATATCCTGCCAGAGTTTTAATGGATCAATACTTTTCGCATCTTTACCGTGCAGGGCCATGTCGTACTGAGCATATAAAGTCTGACGGGCATAATGCAGGCCGCGACCATAATTTTTCACATTCTTTAAGCGCTCGGTCATGGCTTCATCGACACGAGGACAAGCAGGTTCACAGTA
Source organism: Acinetobacter sp. YH12235 (assembly GCF_013417705.1). Classification (NCBI taxonomy): domain Bacteria; kingdom Pseudomonadati; phylum Pseudomonadota; class Gammaproteobacteria; order Moraxellales; family Moraxellaceae; genus Acinetobacter; species Acinetobacter sp. YH12235. The sequence continues at coordinate 31,822 of NZ_VPDL01000017.1, forward strand.
ATCTGCTACTTTAGATAAAGTCTCGAAACGGCGCGCCCACTCTTCATACATTTGCGAAGGTGCTTCAACAAAGTCACGCTCTACCGATGTACCTGACTGCTCGGTATAACGGGTCTTCGATAATATTCCGTGTAGCGCATGACCCATTTCATGTACAAAAGTCTCCAGCTCATTACTGTTCAGACCTTTACGGTTGAAGTTGGTCACCAAAACAGAGACCGGACGGCGATGATTTAAACGGCTGCCACCATAAACGCCCCAGACTGCAGCATGGCCATATTTGCCTTCACGTGGATATTTATCGACATAAAGTCCGCCCATAAACTCACCGGTGGCTTTGTCATGCACGGCATAGTATTCAACTTCATCGTGCCAGGCTTTGACTTTTACCGGCTTGAATTCAATCCCATATAAATCGGAGGATACGGCAAATAACCATTTTTGAGCCGCTTCAGTCGGGAAATAATCACGCAGTTTTTCCTGATCCACCTTATATTTGGCCTGACGCAGTTTTTCACTCCAGTAGCCTTGGCTCCAGCGCTCAATCTCTGCTTTTTCCAGCGGAATTTTTAAGGTTTCTGCCTTGAACTGACGTAATTCTTCAACATCCTGCTTTTCTAATGGCGCAACTTTGGCATAGACCTCATCCAGAAAACTATTGACTGCTTCTGGGGTTTTGGCCATGCGATCTTTTAAGGCAACATAAGCATAGCTGTCTTTATCGAATAGCTGGGCCAATTCATAACGCAGATCAATAGCCTTTTTCATGTATTCGAGGTTTTTCTCAGTCCCTCGGCGGGTATAGGCAGTCTGATAACGTTTACGAGCTTCATCACTCTCTGCCAGCTCCATAAATGGCTGATATTCCGGATAGTCGAAGCCGAGCAGATAATTGCCCTTTTCATTTTTCTTTAAACCGGCGATATAGCTCTCAGGTAAACCTTTCAGCTCTGCAACAGTGAATTCAACTTTTTCAGGGTTATCACGTACATTCTTGGAATAGTCCTGCCCCAGTTTGGTACTTTCTTCAATAATTTCCTTCAGACGCTTCTGTTTCTCTGCGCTGAGTTGTACCCCGGTTTTTTCAAACTGATTCAGAATATCTTTCAGGAATTTTTCATCGACCGAATCTTTGGCTTTCAGTTTCTTGAATTGGGCATACAGTTTTGGACTCTGATACATGGAAGTCAGGTATTTACTGATTTTCAGTTCACAGTCATCTGCTGCCTGACGCAAGGCCGGATCAGGATCAACATTGCTATATAAACCGATAGGTGAAACAAAATCACCAATCGATGCCTGCAATGTATCCCAAGCTGCCAGATAAGGACGGGCTTCAGCCTTATTTTTGATTTTCTGGCTTTCAAATTTCTGGATATCTTTTTGCATTTTATCCAGATTGGCATCGCACAATGCCGGAATTTCTGCAGCCTTGAATAAAGGCAAAAGCTGGGTTTGGGTCTCTGCCATGACGGTTTGAGATCCCCCGATCATCGCCAGACAGAGTGTGGTAAATTTCAAGTGTTTTAATGTCATCATCATCTCCAGCTTTTTCTTACTTTTTAGTATCAATATCGATATACATCCATTCTGTAGACAGAATCGGATGGGACTTGTGTCCAATAACATGAGGTTGCGCTAATGCATTACGGTAGGTGCTATACAGCATCATGGTTGGCATATTGACCTCTAGAATACGGGTCATTTTGCGATAAACCAGATCCCGTTCAGGACCCGGTGGCATGCTCTGACTCTGTTCATATAAACGGTCATATTCCGCATGCTTGAAACAGGCATTATTGGTGACATTGACGTTTTTGCCATAGAACAACTGCATGAAGTTGTCAGCATCCGGATAGTCGGCAATCCATGCAGAGCTTTTAAACATGGTTTTACATTGCTTTTCCAGCTTAATGCCTTCAGCAAATGGCATGGCCTTACTGGTCAGTTTGATATGAATATTATCTAAGGTCTTTTTCCAGAATTCGCCCTGTTGCTGACCACGACTGGTATTGGCCGTAATCAGTTCAATCACCAGAGGTTTACCTTCAGGAGTTCTCCGCCAGCCATCCGCACCGATCTTATAGTTATAGCGATCCAGCAACATGTTGGCTGCCTTGACCGAATATGGTGTACTGGTTTTATAAGCGGGTGAATAGCCTGCAACTCCTGGCGGAATAGGCATGTGCAGTTTTGCACCATCTCCTTTAAGGAGTACGCTAATCATATTTTCAACAGAAAAAGCCATTGCCATCGCACGACGTAAGGCTATTTTTTCTGGCGTAAAACCACCCACTACCGGATCTTGCATATTCCAGTAATGGTAGTTAATCGATGGCTCCAACATGCGTGACAGCTTGATGCCTTGCTTGACCAGCTCAGGTTTTAACTTGTCACCATCCAATGCCTGCACGACCAGATCGCCGTCGATTTCCACCAGATCCAGTTCATTTTTCTTGAATGACAACATCCGTGATTGGGCTTCTTCAATGACACGCACATCAATGGTGCCGATTTGAGGCATTTTTTTGCCCTGCATCGCACTGACAATCGCCTGGTCTTCTGCACTATTGGCTTTATAATTCCAGACAAAACCACGGTAAGCCGGATTTGGCTTTAAGATAATGCGTGATCCCGGTGTCCAGCGACTAAGTACATAAGGCCCTGTACCGACCGGCTTACTCATTACCCAGCCAGCTTTGTCTTTATACTTTTCAATGACTTCGCGTGCAACTGCGGCAGCTGGACCGTGGGCCAGCAACATCGGAAAGTTCTGATCCGGATTATTCAGCTTGAGTACCAAGGTGTAGCGATCTGGAGTCTGAATGCCTTCAAATGGATTTTCATAGACTTTGCCATTTTTTTTCGCCATGGCTGTCCATGCTTCCAGCCCTTTGATCCGACCATCCAGCAGCCAGCTATTAGGTGAATTAAGCTTTGGATCTAAGAGACGCTTTAGAGAATAGGCATAGTCATAGGCGGTTAATTCACGTTTTTTACCGCCAAAGACCGGATCATCCGCAAAGTAAATGCCCTTTTTAACTTTAATGGTATAAGTCAAACCGTCTGCACTGACTTGAGGCATATCTACCGCAGTCAATGGCACCAGTTTCGCTGGTGAGGCCAGATAATCATAGGTATATAAGGTTTCGAAAATTGCCGAGTTAATCTTGGCCGAATAACGGTCATGGATATAACCGGGATCGAAACCGGTTTCAGCCGCGGGAAAGACCGTTTTTAAGACTTTATTCGGATTGGCGGGATTGGCAGCCCATGTGGGTGCAGCACCTGCCATCATTAAACTGGCCACTAAAACCCCACTGGCCAGCTTTTTTAAAGCATTTGTATTCACATTCATACTGGTTCTTAATCTTCTCAAGTTATTTTTTAACAGGTTCAATATCCAGATATTGCCAAACTGCTCTAGCCACCGGATGTGCCTTAAAGCCCTGTACCTGTGGGTGAATCAGCCAGTTGCGTACCCGGATATTGTGCAAAATCCATGGATTATCTGCCTCCATCTGGCGGTTCATCTGCTCATAATATGGAGTACGTTGCTGAGGCGGCAGTTTCATCGCAGTTTGATACAGCGCGTCATAGGCTTTAGAGGTATAGCAGCTCAGGTTACCTTGCTGGGCATTTGGGCCATACAGCAATTGGGCAAAGTTTTCCCCTTCCGGATAATCTGCAATCCAGGCGCCACCCCACATCATATGTTTGCACTGGGTGGCTTCTTTTAAATTGTCGGCAAAGTTACTGACTTTAAATTCAACTTTTACTCCGATTGCATCCAGGTTCTTTTTCCATAGTTCCGCAGAAATAACGGAAGAACTTGAGCTGGTCGAGTTCATTTTCAGAACCAATGGTTTGCCATCAGGCAAGGTACGATAACCATCGGCGCCTTTCTTGTAGCCAAAACGATCGAGCAGTTTATTGGCGAGTAATGGGTTATAGGCAATACTGCTTCTATAATTCGGGTTATATCCGCCCACGCCTTCAGGAAGAATCATTTCAGCTTTAACAGCATGCCCCTTATATAGCTGCTGGATGGCTTCTTTCTGGTTATAGGACAAGGCAATGGCACGGCGTAGTGCAATTTTTTCCAGTGAGTCTCCACCAATCACCGGATCACGCATATTCATGATGGTATAGGTGATTTCCGGTTCTTTATTCGGATAATGCAGGATGCCTTTTTTCTTGTATTCACTTTTCAGCTGCTTATTTTCCAGTGCCTGTTCAGCGCCACTTGCAGTCAGTTTGTCATAGTCTAATTGTCCAGATTTTAAAGCCAGCCAACGTGATTGTTCTTCTTCAATGATACTGATCTTGACCTTGCCGATTTGCGGCATCTGCTTGCCTTGCATGGCTTTAACAATCCGTTGATCCCACTCTGAACCATCCCCCTTAAAGTTCCAGACAAAACCGCGATAATTTGGATTAGCGGTTAACTCAATGCGGCTACGCGGCACATATTTGTGTAACTGGTATGCCCCTGTTCCGACTGGATGCTGACCTACCCGATCGCCATAATGTTCGATGACTTCACGTGCAGTACCAGCAAAAGCGACATAGGCCAGAATGTAAGGAAAGTTCAGGTCTGAACGGGTCAGGGTAATTTGTAAGGTATATTTATCTAGGGCTTTTAAACCGGCAATCGGAGCATCATAGTTAAATTTGCCCGTTTTTTTGGCTTGTTGGATAACTTGATCCGCGCCAAGAATTTTGCCTTCGATAAAGGAAAAAGAAGGCGAGTGATTTTTCGGATCCATCACCCTTTGCATGGAATAAATATAATCCCGAGCAACCAGTTCACGCTTCTTGCCCTGAAAGGCCGGATCCGGACTGAAATAAATTCCTGGCTTGATTTTAAAAGTATAAACTTTGCCATCCTGTTTAACCACGGGTAAAGACTCGGCGGTATTTGGGGCCAAAATTGCAGGCCGGGCCAGATAGTCATAACGCAACAAAGGCTCGAAAATGGCCTCAGCAACGCTACCACTATAAAAATTATAGGTTTTGACCATATCAAAACCATCATCAGGTGCTTCAAAAGCCAGGTTTAAAACTTTATCCGGATGTGCAGATGATTTTGCCCAGGCAGTTTGCCCCGAGCTTATAGCCAAGGCCAAAATCGTCATACTAAAAAGTGCTGATTTCAAATTTGTACCTATTCTTTATCTTGAAGTTTTATTGCTATAGGAAGTTTTAAATACATCATCCCATATTTGCTTCAATGGATGGGTCAAAGCTGGACAGATGGAATAAACTGAACAAAGCGAATTTCATGCCATCCTTGCAAAAAATAGGGATTTCTTCCTGTTTTTAACTGAAAAAAGTTTATTTTTATTAATTATTTAAAACATTATGAATAACATAATATTTTCCATGAATCATTAATTAAATTTTTATCCTCAAAATTCTTACTGAAGTTCATTTCGCACAAAAATAACTCAACCCTGTTTCATCTTATTGCACTATTGTATACCTTTAGGTAAACAATAAATAAACACAAGTACTTGTATTATAAATAATTTATTTTAAAAAAATATTGTATATTTTATGTAAAAATTATGCACCATGATTAAACTTTATTCAATTTCCCTCTCATTTTTGGACTACTTTCTTATTCATTAAATATTTATTTATTGCTTTGACAGGGGTCTCACTTCCTTCTTTCTTCAGATTCGATACACAGACTTCTTAATTTTTCTTCAGTATAACTCGACTAAATCAAACCAAATTCAATTAAATTAATATTTTTCAATTACTTAAAAATATAAAAATATAAAATTTTATAAGTTGGCATCCGCCTTGCTTAGATCAACCCAGCACTACTTCACATAACAAAAGGGTGAAATTTACGATGAAAAAAAATAAATTGGTCGGATCTATGGGGGCTCCAACCGTCAGCAAAAGACTACTCAAGTTAAGCGCACTCAGCTTAAGTATGATGTGTCTGCCGCTGGCCCATGCCGAAGAAGCTGCATCTGCTGAACAGCCAACTAAAGTTCAGAAAGTGACAGTGACGGGTTCATCAATCAAGGGGGTTGCTGCACAAAGTTCTTCACCAATCACCGTCATCAAAGGTGAAGATCTTGCGAACCAGGGTGTAACTACTGTTGAAGAAGCTTTAGTAAAAGTCAGCGCCAACCAGGCTGGTTTCTCTACTGCTCAAAACGTAGGTGCAAGTAATACTTCAGGTTCTACAGCCAACTTACGTGGTCTAGGCTCAGACAAAACGCTTGTGCTTTTAAATGGCCGCCGTCTTGCCTATAGTGCATTCAGTACAGATAGTACCAACTTAAACATCATCCCTATGGCGATGATTGACCGTATTGAGATTTTACGTGATGGTGCTTCTGCAGTTTATGGTGCAGATGCGATTGCGGGGGTAATCAACTTCATCACCAAATCTGAATACAATGGCTTAGGCGTTACCGGAGCCTTACATGAAACCGAACATTCAGGTGGTGAGAAACAACAAGCTGCGATCTTCGGTGGTTTCGGTGACCTGGATGAAAATGGCTTTAACGTCATGGGTGTCTTGGACTACCGTAAATCTAACCAGATCCATGCTCAACAGCGTAAAGTCAGCCGCCGTGGTGGTGTAATTCCTGAATTAGGTATTGATGCCGGCTCTGCAAGCGGCTTCCCGGCAAACATCTATGATCCAACCACTGGTTACTTAGGTAACCCATACCCAGATGACTGTAATAATGTTCCATGGTCTTCTCCAGATGACGGCTTCTGTTATCTAAATACGCAGGCTTTAATTGCGATCAAACCACAGGTTGAAACACTATCTGCATTAGGTAAAGGGACATTCAAGCTTAATGATTCATTAAATGCGGTTGGTGAATACGTGTTTACACGTTCTGAAGTATCCACTTCAATTGCACCAGACGTTTATGGCCGTACCGTGACTTTACCTTCAAGCAGCCAATACTATCCAGGTAATGGTATTACTCCGGCTATTACAGATGGCGAGTTAAGCGGTGACCCACTTCAACTTTACCTCCGTTCTCAGGCAGGCAACCGTCAAAGTATGTCAACCAATGACTCTCACCGCTTCTTTGCCGGTATTGAAGGTGAGGCATTAGGCTGGGATATCAACGCAGGCGTGTCATACGCGAAAAGTGAAGCAACTGATGAATTCACAGGTGGTTACTTACACCGTAGCAACCTGCAAACTGCATTGAATGAAGGTCGTATTAACCCATTCGGTCCAGCACGTCCAGGCGATACCCCTTGGGAATCATTTGTGATTAATGGCGAAACTAACATCGCCTCTTTAGAGTCTACAACTGCAGACTTTACAATCAGCCGTCCAATTTTTGAATTACCTGCAGGTGATGTTGGCTTTGCCTTCGGTGGTAGCTTCACCACTCAGGACTGGGAAGCGAAAGTAAACTCTGAAATCGTGGCTCAAGTACCAGGTTCTGGTATTGATCCGAGCAAACCAATCAGTAAGGGTGATCGTGACATCACAGCATTCTTTACTGAATTCCAGATTCCAATCTTGCCAAGCCTGGAAGCTCAAATTGCTGCCCGTTATGATGACTACAGCGACTTCGGTGATACCTTCAACCCGAAAGTTGGTCTTCGTTGGGAACCAATGAAGGAAGTCATGTTCCGTGCATCTTATAGCACCGGTTTCCGTGCACCAAGCTTGTACGAAATCAACGCGCCAATCAGTGAAACCTGGACAGGTGCGAAATACAATGACCCTGTGTTATGTCCAGGTGGCACGCCAGTCGAACCTAAATATCAGGTTGAATGTAATACCCAGTTTAAGCGTACCCAAGGTGGTTCACCTGACCTGCAACCAGAAGAATCTACATCATTCACTGCTGGTTTAGTATTTGAACCAATCAAAAACCTGGTCTTCACTGCTGACTACTTCAATATCGAGATCGATGGTCTGGTAGGTACAGTGGGTGAATCATCAATCTTTGGTAATCCAGACCTTTATGCAGACCGTTTCATACGTGATAGCGAAGGCCGTATCCAGCACATCCGTACTACCCTGATGAACTCTGGCGGTTTAAAAACTTCAGGTGTAGACCTGAGCCTGAACTACCTGACACCTAAAACATCTACTGGTCGTTTCGGTTTCGGTATTGATGGTACTTACGTGATCAATCTGGACTACCAAAGTGAACCAGGCGGTGAATGGTCTGGTCTGGTAGGCAAATATGAAGACCCGGCAGTAGTTCGCTGGAAACATGTTGCCAACCTGAACTGGTCTTATGAAGACTGGAAAATGATCTTTGAACAACAGTTCACTCGTGGTTATGAAGACTACTCTGGCGAACGTGATGTGGGTGACTACACACTTTATAACTTCGCAACAACTTATAAAGGCTTCAAAAACCTGGAGTTGACTGGCGGTATCCTCAACATCTTTGATGAAGAGCCTGCTGCATCTGATGTTCTGGATAACTTCCAATACGGTTATGACCCTCGTTACTCAGATCCTACAGGTCGTACTTACTACATCCGTGGTACTTACAAATTCTAAGACAAGCTTTCTGCAAATACAGCGCCATACTGTATTTGCAGTATTCATATCATTTTAGCCAAACAAAAAATAATGCAGCTACATCAGCTTTGAAATAAACCGTTATTTCTTGTTTGTCTTAAATTCCAGGAGTCATGATGAGCACAACGTTTGAAGACATAGAAAAAAGCTCCGCCAAAAAGTTGACTGGAATTGGTGTCGTGATTTTCTTGCATATCCTGGTGGGCCTGGTGCTAATGGCAGGTATGGCAAAAGACATCATCAAACCGTCAGAAGAACCGGTTGAATTGATGATTATTCAGGATATTAAACCACCAGAACCAGAACCACCGAAAGAAACCCCACCTGAGCCACCTAAAATTGTAGAAAAAGTGGCACAGGTTCCTGAGGTTAAACCGGTAGAAAAAGTGGTTCCAGTACAGAAAACACAACCTACACCAACAGTCACTCAACCGGTTGCAGAACCAACACCTGTAGCTGCAGCAACACCATCCCCAAGTCCAGTGGCTGCACCAGCTCCAGTTGTTGCAGCGGCGCCTGCTGCTCCACCGCAACCAACTGGCGTTACACGTGGCGTATCTCAAGGCGAAGCTGGCTGTAAGCGTCCGGAATATCCACGTGATGCATCAATGAAGGAAGAGCAAGGTAATGTGCTGATCTCTGTCTTTGTGAATACCGACGGCAAAGTGAAAGAGGCCAAAGTAAAAAAATCCAGTGGCAGTCGTTCACTCGACCGTGCAGCGTCCAAGGCTTTCAGCTTATGTACCTTTAAACCTGCAATGAAAAATGGTGAACCACAAGAATCTTGGTACGACATTCCCTACGAATTTATCTTGGACTGATCCAGACAACAGATTAAAAACAAAATGAGGAGATTCATTATGAAAAACGCACGACACACTTTAAAAAATATCACTGCTGCAAGTGTCATTGCGGCAAGTACTCTACTACCTTTGCAAACCGTATTTGCTGAAGAATCCCCTACACCTGCAACGACAGTCACTGAAACGGCAACCCCAACTCCTGCGACTGTCGCTGAGCCTACACCGCCAGCACCTGCTGCAGCTGAAAAACCTGCCAGCAACCCTTATGGTCTGGAAGCCATGTGGAAAGAAGGTGACATGGTGTCTAAAGTGACCCTGTTCATTCTGGTGATCATGTCAATCGGTACCTGGTACATCATGATCACCAAGTGCTTGCAACAAGGCAAGATTCGCAAACAAGCCAAAGAAGCAGAGCATCAGTTCTGGGAATCTTCTTCATTGGACAATGCAGCGCAAAATCTGGATGAAGCCAGCGTATATCGTTTTATCGCTGAAAAAGGCATCAAGTCAACCAAAAACCATGGCGGTACTTTACTTGAGCGTATCGACTTTAATACTTGGGTTACGATTTCTATTTCACGCGCAGTCGACAAGATTCAAAGCCATCTGAGTGGCGGTCTGGCCTTCCTTGCTACAGTCGGTTCTACAGCACCTTTCGTAGGTCTGTTTGGTACCGTTTGGGGTATTTACCATGCCTTGACTGCAATTGGTATTTCAGGACAGGCATCAATCGATAAAGTTGCTGGTCCGGTCGGTGAAGCACTGATCATGACTGCAATCGGTCTGGCTGTGGCAGTTCCGGCAGTACTTGGTTACAACTGGTTAACTCGCCGTAATAAAGCTGTAATGGAAGAAGTTCGTACCTTCGGTTCTGATCTGCATGCTGTACTACTAAGCGGCGAAATCAGCTCAAACAATCCTGTTCACCGCGACACAAAATAAAAATGGGGGTCAACCATGGGAATGATGGTCAATTCAAACGACAGCGATGATGAGGTCATTGGTACCATTAATACCACGCCTCTGGTTGATGTGATGCTGGTACTGCTGATTATCTTTCTGATTACAGTACCGGTTGCAATTCATACCGTACCGGTCGATCTGCCTGAAGAACGTAATGTCCCGTATGAAACCAAGCCGGAAAATATCCAGCTGGCAGTCAATAAAAATGGCGATATTTTCTGGAATGAATCCTATATTCCGGACAAGGCAATTTTACTGACCCGTTTACAGGCAGAAGCCCAGAAACGTCCTCAGCCTGAAGTGCATATTCGTGGTGATCAAAGAACAGCTTTTGAAGCGATTGATCAGGTCATCAGTACTACCCAGCAAGCAGGTATTGGCAAGATTGCATTTGTCACGACCCCGCCCGCTTCACCTTAAGATTGAGGGAGAATCCAGTTATGGGAATGAATGTTGGCTCAAATCAGGATGATGATGTAATGCTGGACGTCAACATGACACCATTGATTGATGTCATGCTGGTCTTGTTGATTATGTTTATTATCACTATTCCGTTGCCGAATAATTCGATTAATATCAACCTGCCGAATGGTACACCACCACCGACTGAGGAAAAACCGCCAGAGATTGTGAATTTGCGTCTCGATGCTCAAGGCCAGATCTTCTGGAATGATCAGCCGGTGGCCAATGCTCAAGCGCTGGAAGCCTTATTCAAGACCGTGGCGCAAAAAGCCGATCAGGATCAGATTAAAATCAAGGCTGATCGTGCAACTGAATACAAGCATATCGCGATGGTGATGGCTGCGGCTCAGCGTCTGGAAGTGAAAAAAATCGGAATTGTCAGTAACAACAATTCTTAAGTCTATAGAATCAAAAAACCCAGCATCTGCTGGGTTTTTTATTATTCAATATTTTACATTTGTGACTGGATATAGTTTTGCAGACCAATCAGCTCGATCAAACGTAACTGTTTTTCTAACCAGTAAGTATGATCTTCTTCCGTATCCGACATTTGCTGGCGCAGCATGTCACGGGTCACATAATCGCCCTTCTCTTCACAAAGTTTGACCCCTTGAGCCAGCTTTTCACGGACATGATACTCAAGCTTCAGGTCAGCTTTCAGGCAGGTCACCACATCTTCACCAACTTCGATGTCATCACGCTGCATATTTGGCGTACCTTCAAGAAAAAGGACACGACGGATCAGGGCATCTGCATGCTGTGCTTCTTCCTGCATTTCATGGTCGATGCGTTCAAAGATTTTAGTCAGACCCCAATCTTCATACATACGAGAGTGAATCAGGTATTGATCACGAGCAGCCAGTTCGCCACCGATCAGCATATTTAAATAATCTACGACTTCTGGATTACCGCGCATTTGAATTACTCCCTGCTTTTATCATCCTATTATGGAGAAAAGATTTTTGATTTGCAAAAGCAAAATTATGGTAAATGTCTGATTTTTATATAATTAAAATGAGAAGCACTTGCATTTACGCTCTCTGTTCGGCCAAATCCCATTTATAAAACAACATCTTGCATTTTTCGTTCCGTTTTTATTCATTCTAGCAAGCTGGAATATTCAAACGTTAATTTTTGTAAATATTAATAAGTACTTATCTTGTTGCTTATTTTTATCTTGGACTCACCTGTTTGGCCTGGTTCATGCATAATTGTGCCTACGATGAAAGAAGTCAAAACAACAACGGTTTAAATATGACATTACAACATAGCACAGCACCTGTTCTGGTCACCGGCGCATCTGGCTATATCGCCAGTTGGGTGATCCAGAAACTTTTAAAACAAGGTTATACCGTACACGCCACTGTACGTGACCTGAATAAAACCCAGAGTTATACACACCTTGAACAAATTGCAGACAGCAGCCCGGGGACCTTAAAGCTGTTTGAAGCTAACCTGCTCAAGCCCGGTTCTTTTGATGCGGCCATGGAAGGTTGTGAAATTGTCTTTCATATGGCCTCGCCTTTTGTGGTCACCAATTATAAAGATGCGCTCAAAGACATTATTGAACCGGCAATTCTGGGTACGCAAAATGTGCTGAATAGCGTCAATAAAACTGAATCTGTCAAACGTGTGATTGTCACCTCAAGTATTGCCTCAACGTATGGCGATGCGATTGATATTTTGCAAACCGAGCACACCAGTTTTGATGAATCTCACTGGAATACCACCAGTTCAGAAACCCATCAGCCTTATCCATATTCCAAAGTCATGGCAGAACGCAAAGCTTGGGAAATGGCGGAAGCACAGGATCGCTGGGACCTGATCTGTATCAATCCGGCACTGGTCTTTGGGGAATCCTTAACGCCTAATACTCAATCAGGCAGTGTGGAAGTTCTGCAACAGTTTGCCAATGGCATGACCTTGCTGGGTGTTCCACCAATGTGGAATGGTGTGGTGGATGTTCAGGATGTTGCGGAAGCCCATATCCGTGCCGCCTTTAATCCGGAAGCGCATGGCCGTTATATTATCTGTAGTGAGACTTTGAGCCTGCTAGAAATGGGTAAAATCCTGCGTGAAGCATTTGGTCCAAAATTCCCGTTTCCGCGCAACCAGTTGCCAAAAACGGCTTTCAAGATTTTTGGTCCTCTGGCCGGCTTTAGCCGTAAATTTGTTGAACTCAATATGGGTTATCCAATTTTCTTTAATGCACAAAAAAGTAAGGATGAACTCGGTCTGGAATATCGTCCAGTAAAAGAAAGCTTGGTCGAACATTTCCAGCAATTGCTGGATGATGGTGTGGTGAAGAAATATATTCCTTAATTGTACGAGCTCAAACCTGATCTGACAGTGACCGATTTTTTATGGTGTCTGTCAGATTAAATTTGAGCTACTACACCGACTTATGCGCCCACAAGCTCACTATTCCTGCATAAAAACAAGCTAAGCAGAAGTCCAACGCGCATTTTTCCACGCTTGCTGTTGCTTTGTATCTAGAAAAGTCCAAGCCACAAAACGACTCTCTTTTTGCCCCTGCGTCATTTTAATAGTTTTTACATCCACTGCACCGCACTTACGCAAGGTATTTAACAGCATAGGCAATGTGGTTTTCTTAGAAACCAGTGTACTAAACCAAAGACATTGCTCAGCAAACTGTGTGCTCTCTTGTACCATTTGGCAAACAAAGCGTTCTTCTCCACCGTCACACCACAGCTCGTTCTTTTGTCCACCAAAGTTTAACACCACTTTAGACCGATCAACCGGTTTGCCAAGTTTGCGTAATTTTTGCGTTGCTGTGGCATTTGCCTCATCTTGTGAAGCATGAAATGGTGGGTTACACAGGGTCAAATCAAAACGATCTGAAGGTTTAATCACACCTTTGAAAATATTGCTCGGTGTCTTTTGCAATCGAATCTGAATCCCCTTCCTGAGATTTGGATTTGCCTCCACAATAAATTGAGCACTTTTAACCGATGCCGAATGAATGTCTGAGCCAACAAATTTCCAACCATAACTACGATGCCCAATGATCGGATAAATACAGTTCGCCCCTACCCCAATATCTAATACGTGAACGGCGTGTCCTGTTGGAATTTGGCCGTTATTATTGTCACTTAACAGGTCAGCCAAATAGTGAATATAGTCGGCTCTACCCGGAATCGGTGGGCAAAGATAATCTTGAGGAATATCCCAATATTGAATGCCGTAAAAATGCTTGAGCAATGCTTTATTGAGCATTTTCACAGCCAGTGGATCAGAAAAGTTGACTGAAAGATCGTTGTATTGATTCAGGCTGACAAAAGGTGCAAGTTCCGGACAACTCTTGATCAGCTGAGGAAAATCGTAACGACTGCGATGCAGATTTCGTGCATGTAATTGCGATTTTTGTTGCGGAAAAGATTTCTTTGCTTGCGCCATGTGTATGCCAATCATCAAAGGGAGAACAGAATCAATCAGGCAGGATCTATACCTGCAAATGAATCTATTGTACGTGAATTCAACTTACATTACCGAACCCGTCCTTGTATTTGTCTATCCTCCCCTCTCATTCACCTATAGTTTTGAACTAGCAATAAAAAAGACACCTTAAGATTCATCATCCTGGGTGTCTTTTTTATTTGAGTCATTGTTTAGAGCTAATTATTCTTCGATTTGCCCATGCTCCTTCATCAAAGCAATAAATTGCGCTTCATTGATCACGGGCACACCGAGTTTTTCTGCTTTATCGAGCTTAGAACCGGCTTTTTCACCCGCCACCACGCATTTGGTCTTGCTAGAGACACTGCCACTGACCCGTGCACCTAAGGCTTGCAGTAATTGCGTCGCTTCATCACGTCCCATAGAGCTTAAAGTTCCAGTCACTACCCAGCTTTCGCCATTCAGTGGTTGGCGCGTTGGTGCAATTGGCGCATCCCAATGAATACCGGCAGCCAACAAGCGATCCAACACTTCCAGATTATGCGGTGCCTGAAAGAAATCAACAATCCACTCTGCTGTAATATCACCAACATCCGGTGTTTTCTTTAAAGCGTCTACATCAGCACTACGTAAAGCGTCGAGAGTCTGGAAAGTATTGGCCAGCATACGTGCTGTCGTTTCACCTACACCGCGAATCCCGAGCGCATAAATAAACGCTGCCAATGTAGTTTTCTTGCTGTTCTCAATCGCATCCAGTAGATTCTGAACGGACTTTTCACCCATTTTTTCGATTTGCAGTAATTGCTCACGATGCTCGTGCAAGTGATAAATATCCGAGACATCTTTCAAAAGATTGAGATGTAACAGTGACTCCACCCAGCGATCGCCCAGACCTTCGATATCCATAGCCTTACGCGAAACAAAGTGACGGATGGTCTCGATACGCTGCGCCGCACAATACAGTTCACCTGAACAGCGTGCCAAGGCTTCACCTTCTGGCATGACCACAGGAGAATCACACACTGGACAGTTCTCTGGCAAATACACTTCTACCGCATTGGCAGGACGGAATTCTGGCCAGACTTTTTCAACCTTAGGAATCACGTCACCACTACGATAGACACTGACGGTATCCCCGATTCTTACATCCAGACGGTGAATTTCACCAATATTATGCAGGGTCACATTGGAAACCGTCACACCGCCCACGGCAACCGGATTTAAACGTGCCACAGGGGTCAACGTTCCGGTACGGCCCACTTGCCAGTCAATATTTTCAACAGTGGTCAATGCAGCCACTGCTGGGAATTTATAAGCCGTTGCCCAACGTGGTTCACGGCTCAAGAAACCCAGTTTTTGTTGCTGTTTAAGGTCATTGACCTTAATGACCATACCATCGATTTCGACACTAAGCTTTGAACGTTCTTCAATGATCTGCTCGTAAACCTTTTGCACTTCCTGGATGCTACTGCAGATAAAATGCCGCTCACCCACAGCAAAGCCAAACTGCTGTAGCCATTCCAGACTGGCTGACATCGTGGTTTCACCATGATGCGGTACACACTGGGCAATCCCATAGGCATAGAAAGCCAAAGGTCGAGAAGCTGCAATATTCGGATCAAGCTGGCGTAAACTGCCGGCCGCGGCGTTACGTGGATTGGCAAAGGTTTTTTCACCTTTCGCTGCATTGGCCGCATTCAGGCGTTCAAAGCCGGATTTCGGCATTAGCACTTCGCCACGCACTTCCAGTAATTCTGGAATCACGCCATTCACTGGAGACAGGAATTTCGGCAGGTTACGAATGGTTTTGACATTCTGGGTAATATCTTCGCCAGTTTCCCCATCACCACGAGTGACACCACGAACCAGTACGCCATGTTCATACCAGAGGGATATTGCCAGACCGTCAAATTTCAGCTCAACATCGTATTCAATCTTTTGATTGGGTAAACGCTCTTCAATACGGCGCGCAAAAGCAAAAAGGTCATCCTGATTAAACACGTTGCCCAAAGACAGCATTGGCACCGCATGCGTTACGGTCAGAAATTTGGAAAGTGCCTGACCACCTACTTTGACTGTCGGTGTGTCTGGCTGCTGTAAATGTGGATATTGTTCTTCTAAAGCTTTGAGCTGATGAAAGAGCTGATCATATTCACTGTCTTCAATCGTAGGTTGATCCATCACATAATAAGCATGATTATGCTTGGCAATCAGTTGAATCAATTGACGCATTTGCGCAATGACAGTGGCATCTTGGGTCATAATTTCACCATAAAAAAGGGCGGAAAATCCGCCCTATACAATATTCAGCTTTTCGCTATTATAAAAATCGGATTCTGCAGATTCAATATTGGAATATTAAACTTCTGCAGTCTGTCCAGCACGATAATCAATCGCCTGATGACGCCAGAATTCACGTAATTGCGGGGTCATTTCCTGCTGGTTCTGATCATAAACCAGACCATCCACTTCACGCGCAATCAGACGTGAAATGCTGTCCATGGTATCGAAAGCATTCTGTACATCGCTATGCGGTAAAGCCAGGAAGAATGCCAGACCTTTCACTTCTTCAGTCGACAGGGTTTCTAGGTCAAAACCTTCCATACCGGTATCTGCCATACGTAATACTGAAAATAGCAGTTTCGAGCCATCTTCACTATAACGATGGAAACATGCCAGCTCACCATAACGCAGACCATATTTCAGTAAAACTTTTAAAGTTTTCTCGCCTGAAAGAGCTCGGCCTTGGGGATAAACATGCAATGAAATAATCGTTTCAGCATTAGCCAGCGAACATTCTTCATCCACAATTTTTTGCTCATGTAGATGTGCATCGAGAATACTGCTTTCATCATTGAAGTCAGAAATTTCAGCTTTCTCAATATTGCTATTCAGGCTAAATTCGGCGGCTTTAGGCTCTTTTGCTGTTTCTGCTACTTCTACTGTTTCAGGCTTGCTTTCTTGTTCAGCTGACGTAGTGTTTTCTTCTGTTTTGGCTGCTTCCTCTGCAACCACCTGTGTATCGAGCGGACTTGCTGCTTTGGTTTCGGGCTGGACGGTTTCAGTCAAAGTTGGCTCTACTTTGGCTGCTTCTTTTTGTTCTGCCACAGGTGCAATGTTGTCTACTGCTTCTTCATTCAGGCTCGGTTCAACACGTGCAGCTGCCGGACTTTCGGTTTTAGACAGTTGAGAACGTACATGCCTCGGAATAACCGGAGTCTGGCTGTCAGGATCAATATGAAGATCCGCATCCAGTGACGGTACAGCCTCCGCAGGTTTTTTCAAGATCAGTCTTATGCCGAATAGCATAATCACAATTGCAATAACAATCCCGATAATTGTGGTGATTTCCATGTTATACCTCCGCAGCTAAGCCGTATTCTTTTGCCTGTTCCAAATTTACTGTCACTAATTTTGAGGTTCCCGGTTCAGGCATGGTTACACCTAAAAGATCAGTCGCCATCATCATTGCAAGTTTGTTATGGGTAATATAAATAAATTGCACTTGTTCAGAAAGCTCTTTGACTAAATTACAAAAACGTCCCACATTGGCATCGTCCAGCGGTGCATCCACTTCGTCCAATACACAGAATGGTGCCGGATTTAAGCGGAAAATTGCAAAGACCAGTGCTAATGCGGTTAAAGCTTTTTCACCACCAGAAAGTAATGCCAGTGAACTGTTACGCTTGCCCGGTGGGCGAGCCATCAGTTTTACACCCGATTGCCATCCATCTTCAAGACTTAAACTCGCTTCACCGCCCTCAAATACTTTCGGGAACAGGTTTTGTAGCTCGGCATTGACCTGATCGAAGGTATTCATAAACAGCTTACGGGTTTCCTGATCAATACTTTTCATTGCTGCCTGCAGCTGTTCAACGGTATTTTCCAGATCCTGAATCTGATGGTTGAGTTCATCATAGCGTTTCGAAACTTCTTCATACTCTTCAGAAGCTGCCAGATTCACTGCACCCAGTTTATCGAATTGAGCCTGTGCTTTTTCCAGTTTAGCCTGATGTACTTTTACATCAATATTTAGCCCTGAAATTACTTCACTATTCAACTCTTTCAGTTGTTCTGAATAATGCTGTAAATCAGATCTGGCAGCTTGCCAAGCCAGACGTTTGGCTTCAAGTTCAGTACGCAGTTGTTCATCTTGCTGCTGGAAAGTATGGCGCTGCTCAGTCAGGTGCTGCTGCTTGCTCTGGATCTGATTCAGCTCGATCTGCCAGTCTGCCCAGGTTTTTTGCAGTTTTTCCGTGATCAGTGCCTGTTCATTGAACTGGCTCTGTAAAGCAGGTAATTCCAGCTGTACCGGATCGACAAACTTTTTGGCCTGTTCTATTTGCGCAATAATCTGTTGATATTGCTCTTTTAAAAACAGCTGGTCTTTTTCCAGCAGTTCAGCCTGCTGCTGACTTTGTACCGTTTGACGGCGCAGTACTTCTAATTCCTGCTGCGCCTGCTGAGTGACTAGCTGTGAGTCTTCCAGCTGGGCATTGAGTTCTTCCAGCTGGAATTGCAAGGTTTTGTAATTTGGCAGTGCCTGTTCCAGTTTCAGATTCAGCGCATGCAGATCAATCTCCAGATCATCTTTCTGCATCGCATCTTCTTCCAGTTGCTCGTCCAGTTGCTGTAACTGGTTCTGCAATTGCTGTTTCTGTACTGCAAAGGCCTGTGTCGCACTCTGGACTTTAGCAATATTCAGATCAAGCTGTTGTAACTGCTTTTGTGCCTGCTTCTGCTGCTCATTGATGCTCTGAATCTGGCTCTGTAAAGCTTTCACTTGAGCATTTAACTCAGGAAGCTGTTGCTCTAGATCTGCGAATTTTGGTTCAAGCTGAATCAGTTGCTGCTCGATTTCATCCAGACGAATACGATGACTCAGTGCTCCTTGTCCCGCCTGACTGGCTTCATCATAGTCCAGTGCAATCATCCAGTCGGGTCCGACATGATAGCCATCCAGACTTAAGATCGACTGGCCTGTTCTCAGCTGAGTTTGTAAACCAAGCGCCTGTTTAAAGTTCTCAGCTACGGCCACCTGTTGCCAGAGCGAATATTGAGGCGCTTCAATCCAGTCTGCTAAACAAGGGAGTCCATCAAGCTGAATATTATCCTGTGTCGTCTGAGCTTTGAGCTGGCGTGCACTATTTTCCAGAAAATGCTCAGTTTCTTCTAATACTTGTGCAGAAAGCCATTTCGCCAGGAACTTTTCAATCAAACTGGCATAAGCTTTGGCCTGTGGATTCAGCTTCAGCACTTGCATTAACTGCACCGCATCCGCTTTGGCGTTTGGATTGGCTTTGGTCAGTAACTGGCTCAGGTTTTTGCGTTCTGAATGCAGTACCTGAATTTCTGATTTCAGCTGCATGAGCATTTGCTGCTGACTTGCCTGTTCTGCCTGTAGCTGCTCAAGCTCAGTTTTCAGTGTTTTGAGTTGAGCCTCAAAGCCAGTGATTTGCTGTTCAGTTTCAGCTCTATCAGTCTGATACTGTTCCAGCTCATCTTGCTGCGCCTGCTGCTGAATTTGTGCTGCCTGCTGTTGCAAGGTTTCTTCTTGCTGTTCAATCCGGGCAATATTTTTAGCCAGCTGTTCACTTTGCGCCAGCATTTGCTGTTTACGTTGTTGCTGTTGCTCAACCTGGGTTTTAATTTGAGCAAACTGGGCAGCAATTGTGCCTTGCTGGGATTTCAGATCAGTCAGACCCTGGTTTTGTTCCTGACTTTGACCTTCCTGCTGCTGCAATTGTGCAGTCTGATCTTCGAGTTGTTGATGCAGGGTGTCCAGTTGCAATTCAATCAGCTGTAAACGTTCTTTGGTTTGTGCTTTTTGTTCTTCCAGCTTCACCAGACTGCTTGAGTTCTGCTGCAATAAGGACTGCTTTTGCTGCAGGGTCATTTCCAGTTCGCTGAGCTTTTTCTCAGCCTGTTGCCATTCAGTTTGTAGCGGTGTGGACTGTTGAATCAAGCGCTGGAACAGTTCACTGGTCGCTCCCAGATCATGCTCAACAGTAGTCAATTCAGAACGTACCAGCTTAAAATTCTCGCCCAGCGTATTCATCTGCACAGTATATTCTTCTTGCAGACGCTGGCTCTGCTCACACTGGAACGACAGGATTTCAATCTTGATGGTACGGATCTGGCCTTCCAGTTCCTTATATTGAATGGCAGTTTCTGACTGGCGTTTCAAGGTTTTAAGCTGAGACTTGAGTTCAGAGGCAATATCTTCCAGACGCGACAGGTTCTGCGTCGTGTGATCCAGATGCAGCATGGTCTCGCGGCGACGTGCCTGATAACGGGAAACCCCTGCAGCTTCTTCAATAAAAACCCGCATTTCTTCCGGCTTGGCATCTACCAGACGGTTAATCATGCCCTGTTCAATAATTGCATAAGAACGCGGCCCCAGACCGGTTCCCAAGAAAATATCGGTAATATCACGACGTCGGCATTTAGTGCCATTCAGGAAATATTCAGACTTGCCATCACGGTTGACCTGACGACGCACTGCCAGCTCATTATAGGCATTATACGCACCGCCCAGCTTGCCATAAGTATTATCAAAACGCAGTTCTACACTGGCGATGCCCACCGGTTTGCGCTTGGCTGTTCCGGTAAAAATCACATCCTGCATGCTGCCACCACGCAGTTGGCGTGCACTGGACTCACCCATCACCCAGCGTATGGCATCAATCACATTTGATTTACCACAACCATTGGGTCCCACCACTGCAGTCCGGTTATCCTTGAAGTGTAAGGTGGTACTGTCAGCAAAAGATTTGAAGCCTGAAAGTTTTAAACTGCTTAAACGCATAGTGTCCTGATTTAACGTCGTGAGCGTCTGGCCCACGCGAGTTCAATTTGTTTCATCCGTGTCAGAGATTCCAACACAAGGTTGCGCAAGTGTCGACAAAAATCTTCCATAAATAACGTCGCCTGATGGGATTTACGAATTAAAATCGCTTCCGTCACCAGTTTAAATAATTCAAAAGATTCCTGTAGCTCACGTCTTGAAATATTCAGGGTCAGAAAATAGCTACGGCGTAAAGATGGCAGCAGTTCCTGATAGTAGCGCATCAGGTAAAGATTACCGACCATCTCCTGTTGCTGGGCCATGCCCTGAAAGATCAAATCATAAAACTTTTCGATATGGCCTTGGCGGGTTTCGGCTTCCAATTGTTCTAATAGTAGCTGAATGCGCTCTGCCTCATGACTGCGCCAGGTCTCTGCCATGCGATGTACCATCTGCCCCAGCAATAAAGAGGTCAGGTCAAACAGGGCACGAACCTGCATGGCCGACATTTCCGAAACAATGGCGCCACGACGCGGGAAGATTTCAATCAGCTGGGTACGTTCAAGCAAGAGCAAGGCTTCACGGACTGATCCCCGACTGACGTCAAGTTCCGATGCAATTCTGAGTTCCTGGATGCGTTCGCCTTCAACCAGTTCACCCCGGATAATCTGTTCACTGATATGCTTGGCAATCTGTTCAGACAAACTGTGTGCTTCTTGTTGTTGCATACTGTTCCTGTCTTATTTTTATTGATGCAAGTGCAGTCATTCTGGATGACTTTTCAGTTATTAAACGGCTTTTTTTCAGAAAATACTTTGACATTGTCAGACAATCTTGTGTCTATACAGCCAACCCAGTCAAAGAAAAAGGAGAATAGTGACCTATTCTCCTCAAAAAATTTAGCTGATAAAAAATGAGTAGTTCAGGCAGTAAAGCCTTGATAGATAAAATACAGACCAACTGTAGTCAATAAGGCCGCAAAACATTTTTTTAATAGAACTGGTGATAATAAATGCGCCACTTTTGCACCAAATTTTGCAGTGATAAAACTCATCACACTAATACCAATAAACGCATAAATATGAATATAACCAATCGTATTTGGTACTTCGACTTCAGCTTTCTGACCAAACCAGATGAAACCTAAGGCACCAGCCACTGCGATCGGCAAACCGCAGGCAGCAGAAGTGGCTACTGCTTTCTGGATGACGACACCACAACGATTCAGGAAAGGCACAGTCAAACTGCCGCCACCAATCCCGAATATGGCCGATGCCACGCCAATGCCACCACCCGCTGCCAACTGTAATGCGGCTGAAGGCAATTTCTGATTCGGATCAACCTGATAATGCGCGCCTCTAAACATTCTGAATGCAATCCAGACTGCAAAGAAGCCAATCAGCAATTGCAGGCCTTGGCCCGATAAATAATCTGCAATTCCAGCTCCCAAGAATGAGCCAATGACCAGGCCGGGTGCCAGATTACGCACTACATCCCATAACACTGCCCCTCTCTGATGATGTGCCATCACCGAACTGATTGAGGTCACAATAATTGTGGCCAGAGAAGTTCCGACTGCCATATGCATAATCACGCTTGGATCGTACTGGAGCTGGGTAAAAACAATGTACAGAATTGGCACGATAATCAGACCACCACCAACGCCAAACAGGCCTGCGGCAAATCCTGCAATTGCACCAATCAATAAATATATGATTAACTCCATAACGACATTTACCACGTTTAGATTCAAATGGATGTAGAAACTCGCGAACTGCAGCAACGTTTAAGTCAAGCAGGCCAACTCCCTGAAGTGTTGCTGATCAAGCCGATCACCACATCGACCAATGATGATGTCCGGGAACTGGCAACCAAAGGGGTACAACAGGTACTGGTGTGTAGCCGCGTGCAAACCCAAGGACGTGGACAGCGTCAACGTCAGTGGATTTCTCCTGAGGGGAACATCTATTTAAGCACATTGCTGCATACACAAAAAGCAATCGATGGTCGTCTGGCGCTGGAAATTGCGTTAAATATCCTGCAAATGCCAAGTCTAAAAGGACTGGACTTGCAAGTGAAATGGCCCAATGACCTGTACAGCCTGCAGGGGAAATGGGGCGGCATTCTGATTGAACCGATTTCGACCCAACAGGTGGTGGTTGGTGTCGGGATCAATGTCAGTCCACTCACGGAAAGCATTCCAGACCAGCAGGTGACTTCTCTGACTGAATTGGGACTACCGCATGCTTCACGTGTAAATCTGATTGCCGAGTTGTATCTGGCTATTCAACAAGCGGGTGAATGGTTTAATTATGGCAGTCAGAATCTGCCAGCACGGTTTAACCAATATGCCGCATTTTTCCAGCAAACAGTTGAATTTACCGATATTCAAGGCCAATATTCCGGAACTTTCCTCGGCATTCAAGACGATGGTGCGGTCATTATCGAAACGGATGCAGGTACGCAGACATTTTATCAGGGGCAACTCCGTCTCAAAAACGGCGGCTGAACAGGCATCATTCAATGAAAAAACTATGGCTGGATATCGGCAATACACGACTCAAGTACTGGATTACGGAGCAGAACCAGATCATTGAACATGCTGCGGAAATGCATTTGCAATCCCCTGCCGACTTACTTCTCGGTCTGATTCAGCATTTTAAGAGTTTGGGCTTGCATCAGGTCGGAATTTCTTCCGTGCTGGACAAAGCAAATAATACCCGAATTCAATCGATTCTGACCTGCCTGAACATTCCTGTAGTTTTTGCCAAGGTACAGGCACGCTATGCCGGTTTGATCTGTGGCTATGATGATCCTTCCCAGCTTGGGATTGACCGCTGGTTGCAGGTGCTGGCCGTTGCCAAGTCGACCGAGCAAAATTACTGTGTCATCAGCTGCGGGACTGCCCTGACCATTGATCTAGCCCAAGGTCAGAAACATCTCGGCGGTTATATCCTGCCGAATCTGTATTTACAACGCGATTCCCTGATCCAGAATACCAAAGGCATTAAAATCCCGGATGCAGCTTTCGAGGAACTCAGTCCTGGGCGCAATACCATTGATGCCGTACATCATGGCATTTTATTCGGTCTGCTCAGTACCATTGAAAAAGTACTGCAAGATTTTCCGGCACAGCTGATCCTGACCGGTGGAGATGCTGCACTCTTTGCCCAGCATCTCGAACGGTTTCAGCCTATTATTGAACCCGATTTATTGCTTAAAGGCCTGCAGCATTTTGCAGATCATTTGCCAGACACAGTTTAAGCAGCTCGAGCAACTTTGAAAAATCTGCATAGCCATCCAGCTTGTTAAAATGCCCTGCATTTTTGATTTCAAAAATCTGTGCATTCAGGCTATGGCCCAAACGCAACGAAATCGGTGCAGGCACATAAGGATTATTGCTGGAAAGCAGCATTACAAAACGTTTGGCGCCATGTGATAAATTGTTCAGATCTAGCTTTACTGCCTGCACCATTTTATTCAGTTCCGACCAGGCCACCAGTGGTGTATCAAAAGCTGCGACCAGCATTAGCCCGCCAATTTTCAACTGTGTACGGTTATAGTGTTCTTCGAGAAACTTTAGAGCACTTAAGCCACCCAAGCCATGCGCAACAATGAAACTATGCTCATCCAGATGTGGAATCTGCAGTTTCAGGTTGTGCTGCCATTCTTCCAGATCAGGTTGAAAAGGATTGGCCAGCATGATCCGTTTGGCCTCGAACCCGGCGTCTTTGATCTGCCGGCTTAACCACGGATACCAGTGGTCATTTGAGGTCGCCTGATAGTCAGGCACGATATAGACTTTCTTCGTTATATTTTTCATAGCATTGTACTTATTATATTGAGAGCAAAATGCTCCGACAAAAATTAAGTTTTTAATTATTTATTAGCGGATGAAATTCAATATTCCTTATTCAACTTCATCCTGTCATCATTGAACCGATCTGTTCATCATCCTCCCTATTCAGTGGAAGATTGGATCAGATAAGGCTGAATCACTCGCCAGACTTCCGGCAGTTCAGTACAACCTTGCGAATTAATAAAATGTCCTTGATGCTCGGCACAGACTACAATTGCATCCAGACTTTCCGCTTGCTCCAGACTAAAGTCAGGCTGAACCCGATCATCACCTTCCGAATAAATCACTACACGTTCATCAATCTGACATTTTAGTAAATCAAAATCTACTTCAGCAGCGTCAATGAACGGATTAACTTCTTCCAGACGTCCCAGTCGGCCATTGAAACCGGCCACTAATACCAGTTGTTTAATTCTCTGATTTTTTAATTCGCGACTTAAATAATGTAATGCAGCCAGACATCCCAGACTATGCGCAATAAAAATACTGTTTTCGTCAATCCCGTCAATCTGTTCACGCATTTGCTGTTCCCAGACCTCCAGTTTTGGCGTAGTTGACGGGTCAAGTCTGAGTACTTTCAAGCTGACATGTTCCTGCTGGGCTTTTTCCTGAATCCATGGAAACCAGTTTTCTTCAGGACTTGCGGTATAGCCATGCACCACAATCACTTGAGTCATTAGATACATCCTTCTATATTATTTTATTTCGAATGTTTTCGAGTCTGCCTGATTTTTCTGGAAATTTGGGTAAGCAAATGTTGTTTTGTTTAAACTGGATATAAAAGAAAATACAGACAATAAAAAAGGCGCTATATGCGCCTTTTTTATTTAAAACAGTTATTTTTTGTCGTTCCCGCCGAACAGTGGACCCATGCCACCGCCGCCACCAAACTGTTTTTGCAGACCGCTCAGTGATTTCATCATTTTTGCCATACCCGACGGATTGGCAAATTTCTTCATCATCTTCGCCATCTGCGCATGCTGTTTAATCAGCTTGTTGACTTCTGAGACTTCCATACCGCAACCTGCTGCAATACGCTTTTTACGGCTTGGATTCATCAGGTCAGGGTTACGGCGCTCCTTGATAGTCATCGACTGGATAATCGCTTCCATTTTCTTCACTTGCTTTTCAGGATTCGCCTGCGCAATCGCATCTTGAATACCAGAATTGCTCATGCCTGGAAGTTTGTCCAGGAAGCCCATCATGCCGCCCATCTTGTTCATCTGCTCGAATTGCATCAGCATATCTTCAAAGTTGAAGCTACCGCCTTTCTGCAATTTCTTCGCCATTTTCTCGGCTTTTTCTTTGTCGATTTTGCGTTCAACTTCTTCGACCAAAGAAAGCACGTCACCCATGCCCAGAATACGCTGTGCCACACGTTCCGGATGGAATGGCTCAAGCGCATCCAGTTTTTCGCCCATACCGAGGAACTTGATTGGCTTGCCAGTAATCGCACGAACAGACAGTGCTGCACCACCGCGCGCATCACCATCAGTTTTAGTCAGGATCACACCTGTCAAAGGAAGCGCATCGTTAAATGCTTTGGCCGTATTTGCCGCATCCTGACCGGTCATGGCATCGACCACGAACAGGGTTTCAGTCGGATTAATCGCTGCATGCAGCTCTTTAATCTCTTCCATCATATCGTCATCGATATGCAGACGACCTGCGGTATCGACAATCAGTACATCGGCAAACTGGATTTTTGCCTGTTCAATTGCACGATTAACGATACTGATTGGTTTTTCAGTAGCACTCGATTCAAGGAAAATCGCGCCAACTTCGCCAGCCACCGTCTGTAGCTGCTTGATCGCAGCCGGACGATAAACGTCGGCAGACACCATAGCTACTTTTTTCTTTTGACGCTCTTGCAGGAAGCGCGCAAGTTTGGCTGCAGTCGTGGTTTTACCCGCACCCTGCAAACCGGCAAGCAGTACCACCACCGGTGGTTTTGCTGCAAGGTCAAGGCTTTCATTAGCCTCGCCCATCATTTTGGTCAATTCGTCATAGACGATTTTGACGAAGGCTTGCCCTGGTGATAACTGAGTCATCACTTCCTGGCCTAATGCTTCTTCCTTAACTTTCGCGATAAATTCACGAGTTACAGGTAACGCAACGTCGGCTTCAAGAAGTGCCATACGTACTTCACGTAACGTATCTTTAATATTGTCTTCGGTTAGCTGCCCTGAGCCAGTAACATTTCTTAAACTCTGCGTGAGTCGTTCTGTTAAGGTATCAAACATTGCAAAATCCGCTTAAAATAGCCAGTAGCAAAAAATTGTTTCTTAAAATAGAAAATTTATGCATAGAATGCTATAGGATACTGTAGTTCGCACTGAATTTATATAAATGAATATTCATCACCCTTAAAAAGGTTTGACATGCTTAGCCTACCCTTGGTTTACACGATCTTAGCATTAATCGCTTATACCTCCTCTTTTTGGTATCTGTTCATTCATTTAATGACTAAACGTACTCCAAATCAATGGTTTGTCGGCTTAACAGCTTTAGTTGGACTGGTACTGCATGCTTTGGTTTTATCAGGTGACATGTATACCCCGATGGGGATGAATTATGATGTATTTGCCTTACTTTCCTTTACGTCAGGGCTAATGCTGCTGCTAAGTATCATTTACAGTACCTATCGGCCGATTATTGCTTTAAACCTGATTGGTATCCCCGTCGCTGCAACCGGCCTAATTCTCGGTTTCAGTTTCACCCAGCCAGCGAAAGTCATTGCACAGAATTCTCTAGGCCTGGATATTCATATTATCTTGTCCCTATCCGCTTATGCTGTGTTATTGATGGCGACGATTCAGGCCGTCATTTTGCGGTTTCAGGATCGTGAACTGAAGAAAAAACAGAAACGTCGGGTTTGGGTGAATCTGTTGCCCTCCTATCAGGATATGGAATCTTTATTGTTCGATATGCTGATGACCGGTTTCATTTTACTGACACTGGCATTGGGTTTTGGCTTCTTTACCATCGATAATTTCTTTGCCCAGCATCTGGCCCATAAGACTGCCTTTAGTATTGTGTCCTGGCTGGTTTATGGTGCATTACTGATCGGCCACTGGAAATTTGGCTGGCGTGGTCAGAAAGCAGTGCGCTTTACCCTGCTTGGGTTTGGCCTGCTGGCGCTCGGCTTTATCGGTTCCAAATTTGTGCTGGAAATGCTGTTAAACAAATAAATTGATTTACCTCTACTTTATATTTTTAAAGCCCAGCTAAGACTGGGCTTTTTATTTAATTATCCTTTTCTTGATCTGGATTTATCCTTCCCACTCGTAGCGATAGCGGCCAACTCACCACCCGGGGCAATTCTGGATCTTCCCATTCTGGCAATAAGGCATCTGCCAGTACATTCAGCGGATTATGTCCGAGTGCCTGGGTGGCTGCTTTTACGGCTGACCAGGTACTCATATAGCCTATCAGTTGGTAAAAGTTCCACTCGACTTGTAATACCGGCGGCTGTACAGAAATTTCCTGAAATGGAAATGGCAGATTTTTGTATCCTTCATCGACATGGCGACGTTCAGGTGCCCAATAGGGTGCGATCGTCACTTCATAAAAATGTCTGAAATAATGATTCAGATGTTCTTCATCAATGCTGAATACCCCATAACTAATAAGAGCCAGAATGGCATTGGATTTTGCAATACGGCGAACTTCCGCATAGAACTTGTCCAGATCCAGCCAATGGGCAGCTTGTGCGACTGAAATCAGATCTACACTCTGGTCAACACATGGGATTTCTTCGGCTAAGGCCTGATGATATTGAATTTTCGGATGAGGTTTGGCCTGTGCGATTTGTTCGCTACTCGCATCAATGGCAATGATCTGATCAAAATAATGCGCCAAAACCTCTGAAAACTGTCCTGAGCCACAGCCGACGTCTAAAGCCAATTTGGTACTCGTTGATAGCTCTGCCAGCATCTTCCCCAAAGTGTCCGGATAATGCGGGCGAAACAAGGCATAATCTTGGGACTGCTGGGAGAAATGGTCTTTAAATTCCCGCCTTTCCATCTGCACTTTCCTGACCTGTTTTCTAACAGCTTAACTCGATCCAGAAAGGCGACAATAGTAATTTGGTTTCATTTCCAATAATTTTTAAAACTAAAAAATTAGCGTATTTAAATTATCTAAATTTTTTAAACATCAGCTAGTTTAACTATTTTGCTTGATTTGATAATCCGCTTTAAAGTTCTGATAACTACGTCGCTCTGCGGAATTTTCGGTTAAAGCTTTTACTTCCTGCATGGTATTCAAGCAACGTGCAGTGAGCTGGATATATTGCTCGGTGCCATGGCTTTTCCAGGCAATTTCTTTTTCCTCTAAGGGACGAACTACTTTCGCCGGACTGCCAAGTACCAGATTATTTGCTGGTACTTTGAATTTAGCCTTGACTGTACTGTTGGCCCCAACAATGACATTCTCCCCGATTTCGGCCTCATCCAGAATCACACTATTCATACCGATCAGGGCATTTTTTCGTACCACGCAGCCATGCAGAATGGCACCATGACCGACATGGCCATATTCTTCAACCAAGGTCACACTGTCCGGAAATCCATGGATGGTACAGGAGTCTTGGACATTGGCATTTTTCTGGATATGAATCCGGCCAAAATCGGCCCGCAGCGAAGCGAACGGACCAATATAAACTCCGGCTTCAATGATCACATCACCGATCAGCACAGCCGTAGGATGGATATAAGCTTCAGGGCTGACGACAGGAATC
The DNA here is from genome assembly GCF_013417705.1 of Acinetobacter sp. YH12235. Taxonomy (NCBI): domain Bacteria; kingdom Pseudomonadati; phylum Pseudomonadota; class Gammaproteobacteria; order Moraxellales; family Moraxellaceae; genus Acinetobacter; species Acinetobacter sp. YH12235. The sequence continues at coordinate 61,396 of NZ_VPDL01000017.1, forward strand.
ACCCCATCAATCGCATAACATGGCATAGACTCCTCCTTGAGCTATTACATTCATGATTTTTTAAAATATTAAAAAGTCAATTCCGGCTGCTTTAAGCCACCAAAACGTTTATAAAATTGTGGATGTGCAGGTGGCATAAGGCCTTCCGCGGTCCGGGCAGTCTCTAGGAAAAACTCATCTCCTGCTGCAAATACTGCCTGATATAGATTGGTACTTAAGTTACGTGCAATCAGTGACAACCAGTCTGTTGGTAACAGTTCAAATGGCAGATTCGGGTCTTTCAGTAAAATACGGCGATACTGGTGGATCAGCAGGATACGGATCTGAAAGGCTTGTACCGGATCTAGTTCCTCTTCATTTTCCACCAGATAGAAAAACTCGCGGAAATCGCTAATAAATTTTTCATAACGCTGATGCAGTTCCGGGATTGGCCAGTTAGTCTCAACCATGCGTTTAATGGTTGGATAAGATTCCTGCCAAAGCTGCAGGGTTTCTGCACGGAATACTACCACCTGATCAGTCATCTTGTTATTCAGTAACAGGTTTTGCAGTTTCTGCTGATCACACCCCGGATAGGCCATGACATTGGTCGCGATATTGGCAAAGCCTAACCATTCCAGTTCTTTTTTCAGTGTCTGTTTATTTTCCAGTTCAACTGAACTGAGTAGAACCAGATCCCATTTCTGGTCCCATTCATTATGCTGGAAGCTGTAAATCTTTTGGTCTGCGGTAATAAAACGCTGACGGCTGCTTTCGGTAATACGGTAATAACTGGTGCGGCCAATCTTTTCTGAACTCAGCCAGCCATTTTGTACCAGACGGAATACAGCGGTACGCACAGAACGCTCATTGAAGCCAAATACATCCATCAGCTGAATCAGGCTGGCAAGACTAATGACTCCCCCACGGTGATAAATACTGTCACCAAAAATCGTCATTACCAATGAGGTTCCACTAAGGGTCTCATTCTGAATGAAATCATCAATTACTTGTTTTAATTTCGGATTCATTACGTTCAATTTACCTTGTTAAAGCCGGATGACAGACCTGAGCCTGTCATCCAGACGTATTTAAGCGGACTTTCGGATATCAAACACCCGCTGAGCCTTACCTTCAGAGCGTGGCAAGCTACCTTCTGGTAAAACTTCCACACTGACACTAATCCCGACCATGGTCTTGATTTGTACTTTCAGCTGATTTGCCAATTGGTGTGTCATATTTATAGCACTATCTTTACGCATTTCGGTACGAATATGCAATGTATCCAGATGGCCCTGTTTACAAATCTGAATCTGATAATTCGGAATAAGCTGCGGAATATGCAGGATTTGCTCTTCAATTTGTGATGGGAACACATTCACGCCACGAATAATCATCATGTCATCACTGCGACCGACAATCTTGTCCATACGACGCATAGTGCGTGCTGTACCTGGCAATAAGCGTGTCAGATCACGGGTACGGTAACGAATCACCGGCATACCTTCTTTGGTGATGGTGGTAAATACCAGTTCACCCAGCTCACCATCAGGTAATACTTCGCCGGTTTCCGGATGGATAATTTCAGGATAGAAGTGGTCTTCCCAGATGGTAGGTCCATCTTTGGATTCCAGACATTCCATCGCCACACCTGGCCCCATCACTTCAGACAGGCCATAAATATCCAGTGCATCAATACCCAGACGTTCTTCGATTTCACGGCGCATTTCATTGGTCCAAGGTTCCGCACCAAAGATCCCGGTCTTGATGGAACAGTCCTTGGCAGTCCCGAATTTTTTCTCCAGACACTCAATAATGTTCAGACAATAAGATGGCGTGACCATTAAAGCTGTTGGCTTGAAATCATGAATCAGCTGTGCCTGCTTGTCGGTCTGGCCACCTGACATTGGAATTACGGTGGCACCCAGACGTTCTACGCCATAATGTGCACCTAGGCCACCAGTAAACAAGCCGTAACCATAAGATACCTGAATCGTATCTTTACTGCTGAGTCCGGCTGCACGTAACGAGCGTGCCACCACATCTGACCAGGTATTAATGTCATTCTGGGTATAACCGACTACAGTCGGCTGACCTGTCGTGCCTGAAGAAGCATGTACACGGACAATCTGCTCCTGAGGCACAGCAAACATGCCAAATGGATAGTTTTCGCGCAGATCCTGCTTGGTGGTGAACGGGAATTTTGCCAGATCATCCAGTGATTTTAGATCATCCGGATGCACACCGGCTTCATCAAATTTTTTCTTGTAAACCGTACTGTTCTGATAGGCATGCTGCAGCGTTTTTTTCATACGTTCCAATTGCAGGCTACGTAATTCATCTACTGAAGCGGTTTCAATCTGTTCCATTGCATTGTTATTCATATTCTTGCTCCTGCTGCAGTCATCCTGACTGCTGATGATTTCTCTTTTGATTCAGTCCTTAAGCCACATTTTCCAGAATCAGTGCGACACCCTGTCCAACACCGACACACATGGTACAAAGGGCATATTTTCCTTGCTTGCGCTGTAATTCTTTCATGGCGGTAATCACCAGTCGTGTACCGCTCATTCCGAGTGGATGGCCAAGGGCAATAGCACCCCCGTTTGGATTGACTCGTGGATCATCATCCTGAAGGCCTAGCTCACGTAGCACTGCAAGCGCCTGTGCGGCAAAGGCTTCATTCAGTTCGATCACATCCATCTGTTCCAGACTTAAGTTTGTCTGTTTTAATACTTTCTGTATCGCTGGTACTGGTCCAATCCCCATATAGCGTGGCTCTACACCTGCACTGGCAATTCCTACCACCCGTACCAATGGTTTCAGTCCATATTGTTCTGCGAAATATCTATTACCCAGTAGCACACAGGCTGCACCGTCATTGACACCAGACGCATTACCCGCAGTTACCGAACCACCTTCCTTGCGAAATGGTGCTTTTAGAGAAGATAACTTTTCTAAAGTAGTATCGGCACGTGGATGTTCATCTTCAGCAATCACCCGAGTAGAACCCTTAGCGCCCTTGATTTCCACTGGCAGGATTTCTGCCTGAAAAATACCATTCTGCTGTGCCTGTGCAGTTTTTTGCTGGCTACGATAAGCAAACAGATCCTGATCTTCACGATTAATCTGATATTTTTCAGCCACATTTTCTGCTGTTTCCGGCATGCTATCTACGCCGAAACCTGCCTTGAATTTTGGATTGATAAATCGCCAGCCAATGGTGGTGTCATAAATTTCCGGAGTACGGCTAAATGCTGTGGTTGGCTTGGATTGTACAAATGGCGCACGGCTCATGGATTCTACCCCACCGGCCACTACAAATTGCGCTTCACCCGATTTAATTGCACGTGCTGCCAGGCCGACCGCATCCAGACCGGAAGCACAGAGACGATTTACAGTAATCGCGGGTACACTTTCCGGCAGGCCCGCTAAAAGTGCTGCCATACGCGCGACATTACGATTATCTTCACCGGCCTGATTAGCACAGCCTAAAATCACTTCATCAACTTCTGCCCATGGCAGGTTGGGATGCTGCTGTTTTAAATACTGGATCGGTAAAGCAGCAAGGTCATCAGTACGAATACTGCTCAAACCACCTGCGTAACGACCAATTGGGGTACGAATACCGTCAAAAATATAAACATGTTCCATCGTTCTTGTTCCTTAGCTCGCCATCCCTTAGTCTGTTGGCGATACTTGTTGCGCCTGTCCTAGCGCTGTCTGCTTAGTTCAATATATACCAGGTTGTATCACTCTTCACCAAAAATACGATACATATTTTTTAAGATTTGTAAATTTGTGTCATATTAAATTCTATTTACTCACCCGAATCATTTATCTGAATAAATAAAATAAAAAACAAATTACATATCAATAGCTTGATTAGAAAAATATTACGTAAACCCATGTTTTCAGATTTCATTTACTATCAGAGTAATACAACATATAACATAGGACCTAGCTAACCATCAGATCAAATAGGTATCACATTCATACCTATCGGGAATAATTCAACTCGACCAAGTTGCTAAGCGATAACTGAAAGGAAAAAATCGCACAACTTTGAGCCGAGTCAAATCCATCTCCGGCAGATTTAGCAGCCCTTATATTGTGGTGTGCGTTTTTGCATAAAGGCCTGAACGCCCTCACGATAATCACTGGAACGGCCTGCCAGACGTTGCAGATCCCGCTCCAGAATCAGTTGCTCATCCAGATTATTGTCTGCGGCGGCATGAATCGCTTTCTTGATCAGGGATAGACCATAAGTCGGCTGAGTCGCCAGATGTTCAGCCATTTTTTCAGTTTCTGCCTTTAACTGATCATCTTCAACTACCTGCCAGATCATGCCGAGTTGCAGCGCACGTTCAGCCGAGATTTTGTCACCCAGCATCGCCAGACCCATCGCTTGGGCACGGCCAACCAGGCGTGGTAGGAACCAGGTACCCCCTGAATCTGGCACCAGACCGAGACGGCAGAAGGCCTGAATAAATGAAGCAGATTTCGCTGCTACCACGATGTCACAAGCCAGAGCAATATTGGCACCTGCACCCGCTGCTACACCATTTACGGCACAGATCACCGGTTTTGGCATTTCAGTAATCAGTTTAATCAGCGGGTTGTAGTATTTTTCAATGGATAAACCTAAATCTGGAGCATCAGCATTTGGATCTACTACACGGTCGTTCAGGTCCTGACCAGCGCAGAAACCACGACCTTCTGCAGAAATCACCACTGCGCGAATTGCTGAATCTTGCGCCCAGCGTTTTACGACAGAAGATACTTCCTGATGCATGGTTTCATTAAAACTGTTGAGCTGTTTTGGACGATTAAAAGTCAGGTAGCCCACTGCATTTTTTTCTTCAACAATAATTGTTTGGTAATCCATTACACACCTTTTAAGTTTCTATTTCGTTCATGCATTTATCTGCATGGTGCTTAATTTAAAATCTTTACTCGTCGAAACTGAGACGAACATTTTGAGTGGTTGGACGCGCCTGACAGCTCAGCACATAACCTTTCTGGATTTCTTCTTCTTCCAGGCTATAGTTGATTGCCATTTCCACTTCACCTTGCAGCACCTTACATTTACAGGTTGCGCATACCCCGCCCTTGCAGGCATAAGGCAGATCCGCACCTGCACGTAAAGCGGCATCCAGAATGCTGTCATCCTGTTTGGATACTTCAATGATCAGCTCACGACCATCCAGAATGATGTTGACCTTTTCCTCGGTACGGCTTTCGATCTGCTGCGCAGAGGCTTTTGGTGCAGTACCGGTATTAAAGCGTTCGGTGTGAATTTTGCTGCGTTCGATCCCAAGGGTTGGCAATACGGTTTCTACCGCATTCATCATTTCTTCAGGACCACAAGCAAAGCAGTGATCAGTTTCTGCTGGAATCAGGCCCGCCTGGAACAACTGCTGCAATTTTTCTTCATCAATACGACCATTGAAAATCTCGCTGTCATTTAGCTCACGCGAGAAAATATTGATCAGTTGCAAACGCTCTTTAAAGCGGTCTTTCAGATCCATGATCTGTTCAGAGAACATGGTCTGTTTCCAGGAACGGTTACCATAAACCAGTGTAAAAGTGGCATCTTGCTTACGGCTCAACACTGCTTTGACAATAGACAAAATTGGTGTAATGCCACTACCTGCAGCAAAACCCAGATAATGTTTACCACCAGTCTTGGCCGCTTTCTGGAAAAACACACCTTGTGGTGGCATCACTTCCAGTACATCGCCGACTTTCAGATTTTCATTGGCCCAGGTTGAGAACTGGCCTTGATCAATTTTCTTGATCGCAATACTCATGTCTTCATCACTATCGCTACAGATCGAATAGCAACGGCGCAATTCTTCCTGTCCTGTCATATGACGGATGGTCAGGTGTTGGCCCGGCTGATACTGAAAATTTTCGGCATGTTCTGGACTCAGTTCAAAAGCAATGCAAATTGCCTGTTCAGTCTGAGGCTGAATAGATTTAATGGTTAACGGAATAAACTGGCTCATTTCAAAATCCTTCTTAAGCTGTGGCGATCTCACGCTTTATTGTTATGGCTTGTGCGCTTAAGCCCTTAAATACATTTAAAATAGTCAAACGGCTCCAGGCATTCCTGACATTTGTACAGCGCCTTGCAAGCGGTTGAACTGAATTCACTGAGTAGTCGAGTGTGATGGCTATGGCAATGTGGACACTGGATACCATCACTGAGTGCAACATGAGTGCCGCAGCTATTCGATTCACCTTTAGGTGGAGCAATACCGTATTGCTGCAATTTATGTTTACCTTCCTCACTCATCCAGTCAGTGGTCCATGCTTCTGACAGATCGACCACGACTTTGACCGGCGTCAGCTCATGTGCTGCAAATGCCTGGGTGATTTCCGCCTTGAGCAGATCGGTTGCCGGACAGCCACTATAAGTGGGGGTCAATCGAACCACGATTTCATCCTGTGGGTTGATCTCCACTCCACGAATCATGCCCAGGTCAAGGACTGACAGGACTGGAATTTCCGGATCGGAAACCTGTGCCAGGACCTCCCAGCATTGATCTTCTACATGTCTAATCAAGTTCATGCCACTCACTCCCTGTGATGTGCTGGATTTACCAGTTCATGCCTGGATAGCTGCGCTGCATATATTGCAGTTCCGCCAGTACATAACCCAGATGTTCGGTATGTAGTCCCTGCTTGGCGCCACTACGGTAAGCACCACTTTCTGGCAAGCTCAGTTCAAAACGTTGCAACTCAGCAGATATGCTTTCCAACCATTTCGGTTTCAGCAGTTCCACATCCGGAATCAGGTGAGCATCAACCAGCTGACGTTCATCTGCAGTCAGGCTGAACAGCTCTTCAGTAAAGCGCCATAGCTGGTTCAGACCATTCTGGATCTTTTCATGTGCTTCTGCAGTACCTAAGCTCAGACGTTCCATCCATGAGGTTGAAAAACGCAAATGGTATTTCACCTCTTTCAGCGACTTGATGGCGAATGAAGAAATGTCTTCATTCTTGCTATTGCTGAGTGCTGCAAACAGCAAAGCATGGTAATGATCCATCAACCACTGACGTACGATGGTTTGACCAAAGTCACCATTTGGCTGTTCACTCAACAGCAAATTGCGGTATTCACGCTCGGTACGAAAATAAGCCAGTTTGTCTTCATCACGACCTTGCCCTTCAATTTCACCGGCGAGACTCAGTGCTGTACGTGCCTGACCCAGTAAGTCCAAACCGATATTTGCCAATGCAATATCCAGCTCTAGCTCCGGTGCGTGACCGCACCACTCTGCCAGACGGTGTGAAAGGATGAGTTGGCTGTCGCCAACATGCAGTAAAAATTGTGCCAATACCTGATTCGTCATTGCTCTTTCCTCCACCTTACATGTGTTCGATGCCATCTGGAATGTGATAGAAGGTCGGATGACGGTAGACCTTGTTCAATGAAGGATCAAAAAACTCCGATTTTTCATCTGGTTGAGATGAGGTAATTAGTTCAGATTTCACGACCCAGATACTTACACCTTCATTGCGACGGGTATAGACGTCACGGGCATTTTGCAGGGCAATTTCATCATCAGGGGCGCGCAGGCTGCCGACATGACGGTGGCTCAGACCCTGTTTGCTGCGAATAAATACTTCGTATAAAGACCAGTTATTCTTGTTCATTTGCATATCCTTGTGCTATTCCGTTGCCTTAGGCGATTTTTCGTTGATCTGACTGCTGCTGTTGCTTGCTGGCATAAACTGCTGCTGATTCACGTACCCATTTGCCCTCTTCCCAAGCCTTGCGGCGTGCTTCGATACGTTCGTGGTTGCATGGACCTTTGCCTGCCAGCACATCGAAGAACTCATCCCAGTTCACCTGACCAAATTCATAGTGGCCAGTTTCTTCATTGAATTTCAGGTCTGGGTCCGGCACAGTCAGGCCAAGCTGCAATACTTGCGGCACAGTGTTGTCGACAAATTTCTGACGCAATGCATCATTACTGAATAATTTGATTTTCCACTGCATGCTTTGCGCACTGTTTGGAGAATTGTCATCACTTGGACCAAACATCATTAATGCCGGCCACCAGAAACGATTCACTGCATCCTGTGCCATTTGTTTCTGTTCTGGCGTGCCTTGTGCCAGTTGCATCATGGCCTCAAAGCCCTGACGCTGGTGGAAACTTTCTTCTTTACAGATACGCACCATGGCACGTGCATAAGGACCATAAGAGGTACGGCATAACGCCACCTGATTGACGATTGCAGCACCATCTACCAGCCAGCCAATCGCCGCTACATCTGCCCAGGTCAGAGTTGGATAGTTAAAAATGGATGAGTATTTCATGCGGCCAGCAATCAGCTTTTCCATCATGTCATCACGGTCTGCACCAAGCGTTTCTGCTGCACTGTACAGGTACAGGCCATGTCCTGCTTCATCTTGTACTTTAGCCAGCAATACCGCTTTGCGTTTCAAAGTCGGTGCACGGGTAATCCAGTTGCCTTCTGGCAGCATGCCAATTACTTCTGAATGTCCATGCTGGCCAATCTGGCGGATCAGGGTCTTTCTATAGGCATCCGGCATCCAGTCCTTCGCTTCAATAGAAATGTCCTGCTCTATCTTCTGATCGAATGTTTGTTGTTGCTTATTCATGTTTGTCTCACTTATCCCAAGTGCTGATACACTCAAATTAAAACGATACAAATATAAAATCAATACTATTTTTTAAGTATCATATATTTTTCAAAAGCATTTTTTATTAAGTTATTGTATTTATTGTTTTTAATTTTTTAATTACATCAAAATTACTTTTTTGTTTGCGGATTATGATTGACATTTAAGCTTTTTGATTGCAATTTATGAAACATCAAAAGTAAAAATAAACTCAATAACGTATCATAAATGGAGTTATACAATGTTGGAACTGGACAGCACTACCCAGAGCACGGATCTTCAGGACGACACACAGGCGAATTACTCAGCTAAAGTTAAAGTATTGAGTTCACTGGTTTTAGGTGGTGAACATAGCGCACAAAATGACTTGCGTACGGTTTATCACGCTATTAGCGGTGAAGCGATTTATCAGGTCAGCAGTCACGGTATCGACATGCATAATGTGGTGCAATATGCCAAACAGAAGGGTGCAGCCATTGCCCACTGGACTTTCCACCAGCGTGCTAATGCTCTGAAACAGGTGGCACAATATTTACTGGAACGTAAGGAAGATTATTACCGCCTGGCAGCCGCAACCGGCTGTACCCGCAAAGATGCCTGGATTGATATTGAAGGTGGGATCGGCACTCTGTTTGCCTATTCAAGTCTGGTTCGCCGTGAACTCAGCGATGAAACGGCACTGGTTGAAGATGCCTGGATTCCATTATCCAAACAGGGCAGCTTTGGTGCCAAACATATTCTGAGCCCGAAAGCTGGTGTAGCAGTGCATATTAATGCCTTTAACTTCCCGATCTGGGGCATGCTGGAAAAAATTGCACCTACTCTACTAGCCGGCTTACCTTGTATTGTCAAGCCAGCAACAGAAGGTGCAGAACTGACACATACAGTCGTTAAAGACATTTTAGCCAGTAATTTACTGCCAGAAGGTGCTCTGCAGCTGATCTGCGGGCAGACTTACGACCTGTTTGATCACCTGAATGCACAGGATACCGTTACCTTCACAGGTTCGGCTGCTACCGGCCAGAAACTGCGTGCTCATCCACACCTGAATGCCCACTCTATTCCATTCAGCATGGAAGCCGACTCGGTGAACAGCGCCATTCTGACCCAGCAAGCCAACGATGAAACCATTGACCTGTTTGTGCGTGAAGTCTTCCGTGAAATGACAACCAAGGCCGGACAAAAATGTACTGCAATTCGTCGTGCCTTTGTGCCAGCAGCATTGCTCGATACCGTACAGCAACGCCTGACTGAAAAACTACAGAAAGTAGTCATCGGTGATCCTGCACAGGACGGCGTAACCATGGGCGCTCTGGCCAGCGTTAAACAGAAGCATGATGTTGCTGCCAAGGTAGAACAGCTGGCACAGGAAGCTGAAATCATCATAGGTAGCCACCTGCGCCAGGACTTTGCCATCCAGGTCGCACATCCGGAAAAATCTGCTTTCTATCCACCAACAGTATTGTTATGTAAAGATCCGGTACAGGCCCAACAGATTCATAATATCGAAGCCTTTGGCCCAGTGGTTACATTGATGCCCTATAGTGACCTACCACAACTGGCAACATTAGTAGCTCGTGGTGAAGGCAGTCTGGTCGCTTCAATCGTGCGTAACCATGATGAAAATATTGAACAGCTACTCAGCAAGATCGCGCCTTGGCATGGTCGTGTGCATATTCTGGATCGTGAAAGCGCTAAGGAAAGTACCGGTCATGGTTCACCACTGCCATTGTTAGTGCATGGTGGTCCGGGGCGTGCTGGCGGTGGTGAGGAACTCGGTGGTCTGCGTGCAGTGAAACACTATATGCAGCGTACTGCTATTCAAGGCTCACCAAATGTGCTGACTCAGGTCGGTCATAGCTGGACCGCGGGTGCGGAGGTATTTGAAGACCGCGTGCATCCATTCAAGAAATCCTTTGATGAACTGCGGATCGGTGAACGCCTGCTGACTGCACGCCGTACCATTACTGAAGCTGATATTGTCAACTTTGGTGGTTTAAGTGGTGATTACTTCTATGCACATATGGATAAGATTGCGGCTGCGGAATCCCTGTTCGGTGAACGCGTCGCACATGGTTACTTCATTGTCTCTGCCGCTGCCGGCTTGTTTGTTGATGCTGCTCCAGGTCCAGTTATTGCCAACTATGGCATGGACAACCTGCGCTTCGTAGAACCGGTGAAAATTGGTGATACCATTCAGGTAGAACTGACCTGCAAGCAGAAAACCCCAAAACCGCTGCGTGATGAGCAGAGACCGCATGGTGTCGTGGTCTGGGACATCAAGGTGAAAAACCAGCACAATGAACTGGTCGCGACCTATGACATCCTAACTCTCGTAGAAAAAGCCGCTTAAGCACTATTTTCAAGCACTTAAAGCAAAAGGGAATCTATTTGATTCCCTCTTTTTATTCTTTTAAAAATAATTGTATCTTTTTAATCCAGACATATTGACGGTTATGCAAATTACTCCTAGATTAGATTAATTGATACATATCAAAAATAAAAATAATTAAATTTGTATCAAATAAACCAATCACTATAACTTGCACAGGATGTTGCATGATGAATGAAAAAACATTGGTCATAGACAAGGTTGACAATGACGTCCAGCCACTCGATTCTCATCTAAAAATTACTACGCCTATCCCTGAACAGGTAGCTACAGAAATTCCACTAGCAGCTCCGGAACGTAGCAGCTATCAATGGTATGTGGTGATCATTTGTATGGTGGCCTATATTCTGTCTTTCGTAGACCGCCAGATTTTATCCCTGATGATTGAGCCGATTAAGGCCGACTTGATGCTCAGTGATACCCAGTTCAGCCTATTGCAGGGGCTGGCCTTTTCGCTGTTTTATGCCTTTATGGGCGTACCGATCGCCGCACTGGCCGACAAGAAATCACGTGTGAAAATTATTTCGGTTGGGATCGCTTTCTGGAGTCTGGCCACTGCAGCCTGTGGCCTCAGTAAAAACTTTATCCAGATGTTCCTGGCTCGCCTTAGTGTCGGTGCCGGTGAAGCAGCCCTTTCCCCTGCCTTTTATTCCATTGTGGCAGATCTATTCCCTAAACATAAATTAGGCCGTGCGCTGGGTGTTTATGCCATTGGTGCTTTTATCGGTTCAGGACTGGCTTTCCTGATCGGCGGTTATGTCATCGGTCTGCTCAAGGATGTTAGTTTCGTTACTTTACCGGTAATTGGTGAGATCAAGACTTGGCAACTGACCTTTATGATTGTCGGTTTACCGGGTGTATTGCTGGCACTACTCATGATTCTGACCGTACGTGAACCCGAGCGTAAAGGCCTCAAAATGGATGCGAATGGTGTCGCCGTTAAAGCATCTTTTAAGAATTCCATCGGTTTTATTAAAACCCATAAAAAGACTTTCTTCTGTCATTTTATTGGCTTCTCTTTCTACACCATGATGCTGTATTCCCTGCTCGGCTGGGCACCGGCCTACTACATGCGTCACTTTGGCCTGGATGCAAGCCAGACCGGATATATCCTTGGAAGTATTATTCTTGTCGCAAATACTTCAGGCGCCCTATTCTGTGGCTGGCTCATCGACTTCTTTTCTAAACGTGGCTATAGCGATGCAGCAATCCGTGCCGGTGCAATTGGCTGTGCTGCCCTGATCATTCCAAGCGTGCTGTTTACCCAAGTCGACAATATGCAGCTTTCATTCGCACTGATCTTTGTGGCGATGTTCTTCTCCACCTTCCCGATTCCAGCATCAGCCGCTGCTACCCAGATGCTGACACCGAACCAGTTGCGCTCTCAGGTATCAGCCAAATTCCTGTTGATTTCTAACCTGATTGCACTCGGTGTGGGTACAACTGCTGTGGCGCTGATTACAGACCGATATTATGAAAATACCTTAATGGTGGGTAATTCGATTTCTATCGTCAATGCTGTAGCTGGTGTAATCGGTGTATTCCTGCTGTATAAAGGCTGTCAGTATTATCGTGAAAGTATGAAAGTCGAAAAACTAATCGATTAAGACAATATTAGATTTTTAAGATTTAAATCCAAACCTTAAATCAGTCGATTTAAGGTTTTTTTATTTCGATAGCAAAAGATCAATAGGTACTCATTCAGGATCAATCTTTTTCTGCAATTCATATGAAAATTAAACTGCCTGGACTTTCCCACCAAAAAGCCGTATAACACCGTTTTTCGAATTAACAGGTGTTGACCATTGAAACTTGTTCTTGCACCCATGGAAGGCTTAACTGACCCGATTATGCGCGATGTACTGACATCCGTCGGGAGCTTCGACTGGTGTGTAACCGAGTTTATTCGTGTCACGGATTCGGTGCTGCCAGATCATATCTATCACACCTACTGCCCTGAACTGTTAAATGAGGGCAAAACTGCTGCCGGTACGCCGGTGCATGTACAGTTTCTGGGAAATAATCCGGAAATGCTGGCAGCCAATGCAGTGAAAGTCGCTGCCATGGGCGCGCCTGCAATTGATATGAATTTTGGCTGTCCAGCCAAAACCGTGAATCGTCATCGTGGTGGTTCAGTGCTGTTAGATGAACCTGAAGTCGTCTATGAACTGGTCAAAGCTGTTCGTGATGCAGTGCCCGCGCATATTCCAGTTTCGGCGAAAATGCGTCTGGGTTATATGGATCGCAACTTCATGATGGAAAATGCGCATGCCATTGAAGATGCTGGGGCGGCCTGGGTCACTGTCCATGCACGGACCAAGGCCGATGGCTATACTCCGCCAGCCTTCTGGGACCAACTGCAACCAATTCGTGAAGCCTTAAAGATCAATGTGATTGCCAATGGTGAAATCTGGACCAATGCCGATGCCAAGCAATGTCAGCTAGAATCAGGCTGTGAAGACTTGATGATTGGCCGTGGTGCGGTCACTACACCTGATCTGACCCAATGTATTCGCCAGAATTCTGATGAGCCGCTTATCACCTGGAATGAACTACTTGAACTGCAAATCCGTTTCCTGAATGGTTCCTATAAAAAGGAAATGAATATGGTCGGCCGTTACAAACAATGGCTAGGTATGATGTCCAAGCATTATCCTGAAGCTAAAGCACTCTGGGATGAGGTTAAACGGATTAAACAGCTGGTTGAAATTACTGAAAAGCTAAAAGCCTCGAAAAATTAAGAAAAAGCCTTTGAATGATTCAAAGGCTTTTTTGTTCGGATTGTCGCTTGTTTAAATTTGCGACATGTTCACGGTTGGTTTTCCAGGATTTTTCTAATACTTCCTTCTCCAAGCGAATCTGGATATGTTTAATCTTGGTGTCAGAAATAACTCGCTGATTAAAGCTTTTTACATAATCTGTCCAACCTGCACCTCGAATGTTAGAAACCATTTAAAGTGTCTATATTCTCACCAATAAAAATGTCTAGTTTATGATGGTTTTTACCATCATGGACTGGATATAAATTAGAGATGTTGATCACTATGTCTGACAAGGAAATTCAACGTCTTGCAGTTCTGCAAGACGTTCGAGATCATCGTATTACCCAGGTCCGTGCTGCTGAAATCCTGAATCTTTCCACTCGTCAAATTACCCGGTTATTGCAGAAACTCAATCAAGACGGTGTTTCAGGTCTGGCACATGCCAGTCGTGGTCAACCTGGCCATCATCGCCATGATGAGTTATTAAAATCAAAATGTCTTTCCATTATTTCTGAACATCTGCTGGGCTTTGGACCTACCTTGGCGCATGAGAAGCTCAGCAGCATATTTGACCTGAATATCCCGGTAGAAACGGTTCGGCGCTGGATGATGGCCAATGACCTCTGGATTCCGCGATCCAAGCGCCTTAAACGTCCATATCAGCCACGTTA